>DAOWFD010000363.1 GCA_030638185.1 Candidatus Aegiribacteria sp. | reverse complement strand
TCCATTCCTCTGTCAATGTAAACAACATCGTACGAGTATGCTCTTTCAAGATCGGGATCCTGGAATGCAAGTATATACGCATCGATATCCCCTACAACTTCTGAACCTGAAACAGGTATAGGAGCTGAAGACGTGTAAGGAACCAGATAGTCACCTGTAATCACAGGGAGGTAAGCGTGTTCGATCAACGCAACACTGGACGAAAGGGATGTATCTACAACCCGGCAGATTCCTGCAACTCTTATTACATTGCCAAGTAAAATCCCTGTCTGAGGATGCCTAACTTCCTCACCTACATTGTATATTTTGTAGACCCTTTCTCTCACCACCCCCTGATACTGACCGATATCTATTGCCACCAGATCTCCAGGGTATGCTCCTGATCCAATAAACACATCTTCATCTTCCACATCCAATTCAATGATGTAGCACACAGCATCCGGCGGATCGTTGGTAACCATACCGGCTGTTTCAAGGGTAAGTCTGCTGAGAAGGGGTCTGCTGCTGGTTCCAGAGGTGGTATAGATCCCGGAATAGCCTGAATCGTAAGATTGTGAACTGATCATAATGCCGGATATATCAGGAATGATCAGCTCACTTCCCGGTTGAAGGTATTCGACTCCTTCAAGGAAGGGATTGGCGTTCAGTATATCCTCCCAGTGAAAGGGGGTGTTGTAGTAGTGTATTGAAAGATCCCACAATGTATCTTCATATCCTACATAATGGGTTCTAGCTGCAGCAGATACAGAAAATGCTGCTCCGATTAAAAGAATTAGAACAGACAATGTTACAGTGAAGCTTTTCATTTCAACCTGACCTCCCGCGGTGGTCTCTATTAATGCGCGAACTTCATAACTTCATAATATTCTAAGTTCACAAGTTCCTCAAGTCAAATGGGTCTGATTGCAGACTTTATTTCACTGCGGGATAAAGCACTGTATTGTTCAGAATGCCTGCTGTTTTTATTACAGTAACCGCATAGGTTCCACCAACCCCTGCAGTGCATTCCCGATTGGGGATGTTAACGGCAAGCCGCAACTCTCCATTGCCGGGGGAATCTCCCGTCCATGTGCTGCCCGCAGCTACCGGACCAGACTCACCGACAGCCATGACAAGCTGTCCATTCGTTGCCCCTGCTACCAGGGCTGTAGTTGTGGAGAAGTAATCTATTCCCGAGGGGCCACAGGTTCCTGTTTCCATGGAAACGGTTCCCGTTGCAAAAATAATGATCCTTTCATTCCGGGATACGTAAAGGCCGGTGTTCACCCATCCATCTACAGCAGGGACGTCCACAGTTACAGTGATCTCATCTGCTGGATTGCTCCATATCACCGACTTAATCTCCCTGATAGGGATTTCTTTCTCTCCCGAATCCGTTCTTATCGTGATTTTTCCGCCATCGCAGGTTATGTATCCTCTGAAGGAGACTCCTCCTTCTCTGAAAAACACTCTGCCTTCATCATACTCAACGGATGTCTCAGCATTATTGAAGACTATATGCCGTCCCTCTATAGATTCCAGCTTTCCAGACAGAACCTGTCCATCGGCGGTAATCATTCTGTCCTGTCTGCTCTTGCATCCGGCAAGTACCACGATCAGGGCCAGGAAAAAAACCGCATTGATTCTGATCATCAGTCAACCTCTTTCAAACCGGGAATGAAGCTATGCACAACATCCTGAGCTCTTTCAATGAGTTCAAACTGCATCAATTCCCTGGTTTCCTCAGGGATATCCTCAATACTCCTGCTGTTCTCTTGCGGAATGAAAACCTTTGTAATCCCTGCAGCCAGAGCTCCCAGAATTTTTTCCTTGATGCCCCCCACAGGCATCACCCGTCCCTGGAGACTTATTTCTCCGGTAATAGCAATATCAGGTACAACCGGTTTCCCGGTCAGTGCGGAAAGGAGGGATATGAGTATGGCCACTCCCGCCGAAGGACCATCTTTAGGGGTTGCCCCCGCAGGTACATGCAGATGGATATCAACCTCCTTGAAATCCGTTTCTAAACCGTATTCATCCGCGTGTGTCCTGATCCAGGAGAGGGCTGCCTTCGCTGATTCCTGCATAACCTGTCCAAGCTGCCCGGTGAGGATGAGTTCTCCCTTGCCGCTCATTATAGTACTCTCTATCAGGAGTATCTCTCCCCCTGCAGGTGTCCATGCCAGACCTATGGAAACGCCGATCCTGGGTTTGTCTGAAACCCTCTCATGGGTGAACTTCCTTGGTCCGAGGTATTCAGGAAGCCTGGATGGTGTGATAATCACAAGGTCGTCACTTCCCCTGGCGACTTTCATTGCTACTTTCCTGCAGATTTTACCGATGGTGCGTTCAAGCTCCCTGACTCCTGCCTCGCGAGTGTGGTCAGAGATTATTCTGCTTAGACCCTTCCTTCTGAAGCGGAGTATCCTGCCTGTGAGTCCGGCGTTATCCATCTGTCTTTTCACAAGGTATCTTCTTGCTATTTCCAACTTCTCGGCTGATGTATATCCGGGTATACGGATTATCTCCATCCTGTCCATCAGGGGTGAAGGGATAGTGTCTATCCGGTTTGCAGTAGTTATGAACTGAACACCGCTGAGATCAAATGGAACGTTCATGTAATTATCCCTGAATGAGAAATTCTGCTCCGGGTCGAGTACTTCAAGGAGTGCGGATGTCGGATCACCCCGGAAATCACTGCCTAACTTGTCCACCTCATCCAGCATGAAAACAGGATTGTTGCTCCCGGCTTCCTTCAGACCCTGGATTATCTTACCAGGCATCGCTCCTATATACGTTCTTCTATGGCCACGAATTTCCGCTTCATCGTGAACGCCACCAAGAGAAAGCCGCACGAATTCACGACCTATAGCTCTAGCTATGCTTCTCCCCATGGAGGTTTTACCCACACCGGGAGGTCCTACAAAGCAGAGTATAGGAGCCTTCCCACTGGGATTAAGCTTTCGGACAGCGAGGAACTCCAGAACCCTTTCCTTTACATCCTTCAGATCGTAATGATCTTTCTCAAGAACAACCTCTGCCCTGTTAATATCCAGCCTGTCCTTTGTGCTTTCCATCCATGGCAGACAAAGTATCCATTCAATATAGTTCCTTATCACAGCAACTTCAGGAATCCCGGGATGCATTCTCGTAAGTCGATCCAGCTCCTCCATCGCTGATTTTTCAACCTGTTCCGGAAGGTTCTTCTCTTCTATCCGCTGCCTGAGTTCCTCGGCTTCGGGATTCTCGCTTTCACCACCCAGCTCCTTCTGAATGGCTTTCATCTGCTCTTTAAGGATATATTCCTTCTGGTCTTTCTCTATCTCCATTCTGACCTGACCCTGAATCTTGTTACGAAGTTTCAGTATCCTGATCTCCTTTTCAAGGATACCAGATAATAGCCAGAGACGCTCAAGTACATTATCAACTTCAAGGATCTTCTGCTTTTCCTTAATACTTGCCTCTATCCTGCTTGCGGCCAGGAAACTCAGTTTCTCCGCATCATCGGAAATCTCCATGAACAGTGAATCATCGGGAATACTCCGTGTAAGTTCAAATATCTGCTTCAGCTGAATCCCTACGGTATTCTGCCACGCATCCAGCTCCACATCGTCCTTAGGAAGCACGGACTCCAACTTCTCAACCCTTGCCATGATATAGGGTTTATCCGTATCGATGAATTCCAGAATACGGAACCGTACAAGCCCCCTTAAATGAAGCCTTATGATATTGCCTGGAAACCTGTACAGACGATCGATGCCTGTGATAGTTCCCGTTCTGAACAAGTTGTCTGGACGGCTGGGGGAATCCATCCTGTTTTTCAGGCTGACAACACCTATCAGTTTATCCCTGCGTACAGCGTCGTCCACAAGTTCAGCTGTTTCAAGCTTTGTAACGGTCATTGGTACAATGGAATAAGGATACACAACCTCGTCGGGATTTGGCAGGATTGGCAGAATTTCAGGCAGTTCCAGATCACTCACCCGGGTCATTTAATCTCCTTCTATCAATACGCTTTAAGGGTATACAGTAAAATCGATATCATCAGATAACACCCCAGACATCTCAACTAATACAAGCCATTGGTTTTTTGTTTCGTAGATGCCAACTGACGGGGTCCAGTTTTTGTCACCCTCGCGAAGCGGAAACATGGCCTGAGGTACTATTCGATATCGAATCGGACCGAGACATTTGTCGAAACCTCAACCGGCTGGTCACCCTGCATTGCTGGGCTGAATACCCAGTTTCTAACGGCATCCACAGCTGCCTGACCGCATCCCAGGCCAAGAGGGTCGCTTACTATGGTTACACTCTGTACAGAACCGTCTGTACCCACTAAGACAGTAAGGGTGACGTAGCCATGAAGATCTCCCCTGGCCCTGGCCTGCGAAGGTACCGAAGGAGCGGTCTGCTGTATAGGGAAGGGACTTGAGATAGGCAGATCCTCAACAGGTTCCTCAACCGCTGCCGTATCGGGAACGACTTCCACTGGAGTCTCGATAGCTACAGCATTGAATTGAATAGCTGTGGTTTCACCAGCTGTGATCTCAACAGTATGCGTATCGTCCTGGAAATCAGGATTGGAAAGCCTCACTGTATATGTTCCCGGTTCCAGTTCCACTCCTCCGAAGGGTGTAGTGCCAACATGCTGGCCGTCGACATATACATTGGACCAGGGTTCTGGTCCCACCATGAGCTGACCTGTTTCAACGATCTCCTCAAGTGATACCGTACGGCTGTACCCGTCTTCTCCGAGATTAATGGTTATTCCGAAGTCCTGTCTATCCTCCATCTGAACCTGGAGGAAATACCTTCCAAAGGGCAGTACCTGTGTCATCCTTCTTCCTGTGGTAACGCGTTCTCCATCTATAAAGAAAATAGCGTTGCCAGGAGTATCCGAAGCAAGCTGCAGTGTAATCTGCGACTGTTCCGAGGCAAGAATGTTCAATGTCTGGTTCAGATCAACAGGATTAACCACAAGAACAGATTCTGGCATGGTCCGGTAACCGGTAAGGATCGCCTGGAAAACATGCTCTCCGGTGGAAATAGAGTCGGTGTGGCCCTCGATAATCTCACCGTCCACCATGAAGCTAACGGCTTCAGGTCCTGGATCATCCTCACCTTCAGGCATTTCATAGGCGAATGTAACCTGTATCGTTGAAGTGCCAATGCTGTCAAGAACCAGCGTATCGGTTCTTATCTGACCTTCCTCAAAGACGGTGTTCCATATCAGTGTTTCAAAACCTGGTGAGGAAACCATGACAGTTCTCTCGGTGAATATTGTATCACTGATTATGAAGACTCCCTGGAGCCCTTCATCAACAAGGACTCCGTCAAGAGTCATGCTGATGTCGACAGCACCCTGAACTACGATCGTTTCGGTGAACGGCAGTGCCGGGGTAATTTCAATCAATTCAGGTTCGGGTTCCTTACCGCCGATAACCTTCATAATCACGAATACTATGACTGTAAGAACTACGACAACACCTATAATCGCGAATATCTTCTTCCGTCCGTCACCACCGGCTTTTCCTCCAGCAACAGCAACGGGTTTCTTTTCCTTCTTCTTCTCTTCCCGTTTCTTTTCGGGCTTTTTCTTTCTGGACGGTGTCTCCGCTGGAGTCTTAGCCGTCGGAACCGCAGCGACTATCTTCTTCTTCTCAACCTTTTTTACGGCGGGAGCTGCCGTTTCGATTACATCAGCGATTACGCCCTTGTAGTCCTCTACTATCTGCAGAAGTTCATCAAGAACAGGAGCGTCCTGCCATAGGTCGAATATCCTCCTGATACTCTCGATCGCTAACTTGGGGTCATCGGCTTTAAGCCTGCTTCGAACCATATCTGCGAGGCCGTCTACCTTTATTGAACACATGACAAAAGCTATCTTCTTCTTCACAAGAGCGTTATCAGGATCATGACGTTTCGCCCTTTCAAGTTCCTGTAGTGCCCTTACCGCATCATCGGCCTTGAAGGCTTCGTCAGATCTTTTAATACAGTCATCCACGAAACCGGATGATGAAATATTCCGTCCGGCTGTGTGTGCCCTGCTGAACCTGCTCTTGTTGAATTTCTCCATTGCGGCGATTTCTCGCTCCACAATGTTTATCCGATCCATTATCTGATGATTTTCCGGATCAAGTTTCAGGGCTTCACGGTAGGTTTCCAAAGCTTTCTTCCGCTCACCCTGCTGAATCTGTATTCTAGCAGCCTGCAATAGTTTTTTTACTTTTTCAGCTTCTGAGCCCATCTCCAACCTGCTCCCTTTGGTTGCTAGTGCGAGCCATTTATCAGCTTCATAATGCTATTTACTGTTATCCCTGTGTCAAGTGCCACAAAAAAGAAACTTGAATCTCTATCCATTCAAAAATAAGTAGTAGACAACACTTCTAACAACATCCCATTAATAATACTATAGTTCAAGATTATCCAGCCCCCCAATACGCAGTTGATACTCATTTCTCAACAATTCCCACGAATTGCTCCTGGCTGCCATATCTGCAGCTTCCTCCAGGAGATCTGAATCATCTATCAATGAAGCTATCCGAAACGCAGGGACACCGTGCTGTTTTGTACCCGCTACCTCTCCGGGACCTCTAAGCTGAAGATCCTGCTCAGCAATTCTGAATCCATCATTCGTTGAAGCAAGAATGGCTAGCCTCCTGGCTCCCTCAGCACCGCAGTCTTCATCCTTCATCAGGAAACACCAGGAGTCACCGCCTCCCCTGCCTATCCTTCCCCTGAGCTGATGAAGCTGGCTCAGACCGAACCGCTCGGCATGGGTCACCACCATAACGGTTGCCTCAGGAACATCGAGCCCTACTTCGACAACAGTAGTACTGACAAGAACGGATATCTCACCCGAAACGAATTTTCCTGTTACCTCGAGTTTTTCATCCGACTTCATGGCTCCTGTAAGCAGCCCGACACCGAATTTCCCGAGAGGACCACGTCTAAGTATCTCAAAGGAAGTAGCAGCATCTTTCAGATCCAGTTCCTCTGAGGCTTCCCTGAGGGGATAGATTATGTAAGCCCTTTCCCCGCTGCCCATTCTGTCCAGCAGAAACTCATACACCTTATTCCTTGTATCCCTGGTCATAACTCTGGTAGTTGTACTACCCCTGCCGGGAGGCATTTCATCCAGTACTGTAATATCAAGGTCACCGTAGATGGTCATGGCAAGGGTTCTCGGTATGGGTGTAGCCGACATAAGCATGAAATGCGGGCTGGGGTCACGTTGTGAAAGCAGTTTTTCCCTCTGCTCAACTCCGAATTTATGCTGCTCGTCTATTATGCACAGTCCCATTCCAGGTATGACAACCCTCTCCTCAAAAACCGCATGAGTTCCAATAATAACATCCAGGGAACCGTCCAGAAGGGATTCCAGCAGATTCCTTCTGTCTGAGGCTTTGGTGCCACCAGTCAGCAGACCGCATCTTATACCGGTCGGTTCAAGCATACCGCTGATCGTCCTGTAATGCTGAGAAGCCAGGACTTCCGTAGGAGCTACAATCACCGCCTGGTAACCGGACCTGCAACAGAGGCTGCATGCGGCCGCAGCAACGACCGTCTTGCCTGAGCCCACATCCCCCTGAAGCAGTCTTCTCATGGGAACATTACGCCTGAGATCTGAAGCAATTGCTTCCAGTGCCGAATGCTGCGCCCCCGTGAGACTGTAAGGCAGACCGCACACGAATTCCACGAGAGAGCCATCAGGCGGTATCATCTTTATCCCTGTTCTTTTCTTTGCCTCAGTTCTTACATGGTTGAGAAAAGATTGATGAACGAAGAGTTCTTCAAGAGCAAGTATTCTTCGTGCTCGGGAGCCCTCGAAAGGGTCATCCGGAAAGTGTACCTTGTGAATGACTTCTCCGCGGCTCTGAAATCCCATGGAATTAAGAACATCAGTAGGAAGCACTTCGGGCATTTCCGAAACGTACTCATCCAGAACAGTCTTAATGAGTTTCCTCATTACACCCTGCGTAATACCCGCAGTAAGGGGATATACGGGAAGCACAAACCTGGTATCCGAGTCCGGTTCATCGAGGAATATCAATTCAGGATGAACAATGGATATACCGCCAAAATAATCTATCTTTCCGCTGGCGATTATTCGCGCAAGGGGTATGAGTCTGCCCGCAATGTAT
>DAOWFD010000169.1 GCA_030638185.1 Candidatus Aegiribacteria sp. | reverse complement strand
TAAGGGATCTCTGCATTGAAGAGGCTGACCATGCAAGAAGAGAATCGTTGAGCCATGAAGAGTACTTGCTGAGCCTTGTGGAGCAGGAGTTGGAGGATCGCAGGCAGCGAAGGATTGCAAGGTATCTCCGTGAATCAAAGTTGCCATTGGTCTTAATGTAACAGTCACATACGCAGAAAGGCTTTCTCCAGAATCGGTCCGGACAGTAAGCCGGAGGCTGTACTCACCATCATCCAGGCCTGCCGTTTCCCACACGGCAAGCACCCCGCCATGTTTCTGTTCCGAGGATTCACCTATCAGATTCCAGGAAGATTCACCTTCCACCGACCAGCGCACTTCGTACCGATCGAAACCATCCCGGCGGAACGGCCCTGTATCGATCCAGGCCGAGCCCGGGATAACCACATTCATCCCGGCCTCTGCGACAGAAAGCTCATTCATCGCAGCGACAATCACAAGAGCTGAATCGAGAGCTTCAGGTTCATACTCGAAAGTTGAATTGACCGCAAGGAATCTTGAATTACCGTGAGCGAGATTCGTATTCTGGGAAGTTCTTCTGCGAGGTTCAACGCGTACATTCTCGAGAAGAAGGGTTGCGTTATCCCATGAACTGCAGCAAGTTCTGCAGATACCGTCTCTGAAAGTAAAACTTCCGCTTCCGATTGCGGACGCCGAACTCGGAAAACCGTCCGCGATGCATCCAGTTGCCGTAATTCGCGATCGATCCTTTGCAATGCTTTCTCCATACCTGCAGGAATCAAGGTAAAGAACCGTTTCACCATAGGTGTAAGGCAGCCAGAGATGCAGGTATACGTTCTCCAGAATGCACTGCCTGTCATCGAACGGAAAGCTCAATCGGTTATACGCGGTGTAGTCCGTGATGTTCTCCACCGTATCACTTTCCACTATCCTGAAGACCAGGCTCAGGATATTTGTGTCATGAACATGAATTGAACTGCCCGGCCGGCTTTCCAGTCCCCATGCGACTGTTCCGCAGGAATCGAACACAACGGAGTAGTCTATGCCGTTCACTCCCGGGAGATCAGAACTGAACTCGAAGTAATCGACGAAATGGAAATCCGGAAAGCGCAGGTCAACGCTTTCACCGCTGCCCACTCCCAGCCAGGGGAGAATTGTATCACAACGCACAAATACAATCTCGCATGAATCCCTTATAGTGAGGTCTCCGACAATGTTCGCGTCCTCGATCAAAAGTCTTGATCCGTCGTATACCTCGTGGAAATTCCAGTGAGGAAATACTGTCTGTCTTGCCACATATTCGCTGTTATCGAAATGACGTATCCGGTACACTGTGTTCGCGAAGACCGTGGAACCCTCTGACAGGAAGCTCGAATTGTCATGTAGAAGATGAAGGTACTGAGAGTTGAAACGCTGTGGTACATGGAGGTATGCTCCGTTTCTCAGAATAACCTTCCCGTTGTCTTTCTGGTAGAGGTGTCCGTAGAGAGTCAGCTCAGCCCCGTCAACGATGATAACTCCGTTTCCCGTAACGAAGAGATTTCCTTCATGAACGAAGTCCTCCACGATAAGGAGCGTATCCGATACCGGACCGATGACCGATGCGTTCTCAAACATGGAGGAGACACTCGAAAACCCGCCCGAACCTGAAATGCCGCTCAGCAGGACAATTAAAATCATCGATGTGGCAAATGATGATCCGATTCGAATGCAATCTTTCATTATAACCTCAACTTTCAGGATTGAAACCATCTGCCGGAAGCCTAGGGGACACTGTTGGTCGTTTTCCCCAGGATCACTCCATACGATTGTCCGCGGATATGAATGAAATCTAACCAGGATGTAACATTTTGTAACAGATCACGATTGAGTACTTCAGCACCTTGACCACTTCTTATAATAAGGATGACTGCATCGACCTTCTCGAAAGGAGAATGATGATGATAAACATAAAGAATATCTGTCCGGATTTTCTTTCCTTCTGGGAGACAGCCCGGAATCTTGATAGATCCGAGCAGAAAAGCCTCTGGAAAACAATGTACGAAGATATCCATAATGATATCTTCGATGTCTACTACAGCAGATGGGGGAATCCCGAACGCCTTGATTCAGCTCTGGACAGGTATCCTGATATCATCCCCGGTCTTTTATTACTTCTCGACGGTATTGACATCAGAATCAATAGTTTAATCGAGAACTGCGCTCGAATCTTTGAATCGCGGGAAGCCGATTTTAATTTCGTTACGATGATCGGTCTTTTCACATCCAACGGCTGGGGAACGAACTTGCATGGCAGGAGCACCGCCTTTCTTGCACTTGAATGTTTCAGTGAACCGCGATTCCTTGATATACTTATTTCACATGAAGCCGCCCACTGTTTCCATGATCTCCGTCACCCTGACATTGAGAGCCCGATGATCTCCATAGGTGAAGCTCTCTTCAGTGAAGGTCTTGCCACTACCGCTTCATCAATCGTTTGTCCTGATGCTCCGGAATTGGACTATCTCTGGTTCGGTCTGAGCAGGAATGACTGGATTGCCGAATGCGATTCCAGATGGACTGAACTGCGGAAGCTCCTTCTGAGGGATCTGGAAATCGAGGATCAG
>DAOWFD010000028.1 GCA_030638185.1 Candidatus Aegiribacteria sp. | reverse complement strand
TGAGTACTAGAGGGGCGATCACTCTGGCCTCATCAATGCTTATTTCCATAAATCCATTGGGAAAGAGTCTTTCAAAAGCTTCTGCAACTACTGTATCAACTTCGACTGACTGCCAGAATCTGATCCTATCGGCTCTGCCTGCGGCGACCTCACCCAGCATCTTCCTTGAAGCCTCCACATTCCATGGGGCTTCACTTTTCTCGGCAATACTGCAGAGTATGTTCTCTGCCATCTGAGAAAATCCGCCGGACAGAGCTTGTTTAGCCAGGTCCAGCAGAGCTTCAGCATTCTCTTCAGGAGTCCAGTCTCCAGTAGCAATATCAATAATCTCTTCGTTCAAGGGAACGCTAATGCCTGGGTTATTCATGCAGATTCTGCTGAAGACAGACCCGTTTCCGGATGCCACGGCACATATCGCCTCTGGAACGGATCCCATCTTTTTATTGAACTCCTCAATTATTCCTTCCCTGGAAAGCTCTGGCAGAAGAAGTATGGCCTTCACAATCAAGTCATCGATATCAGCATCAATCCGGTAGCGTGACGCTATTCTTGCGGCGTAAAGGTATGCTTTGCCGGATGAACTTTCAGCTGCCATGGAAAGGGTAATAGTTATAAGTTCTTCAGCTACGCTGGAATCCAGATCGAGCATGACCGCGGAATACTTATGAAACCTCTGAAAGTCCCCCCTTGCTGCCGCAGTCCTGGTAAGTGAATCTATCAGGGCGTATTCACCGGGGTGATCCTCGACCATGTTTTCAATTAACTCCAGTACACCCTCTTCACTCAAAACAGGATTCAATACGACTGACACATCATCGAATTTCTTCTCAGTCTTGAATGATTCAGCGATGAGTTTTCTGATCGAAAGCCCCAGAGCGGGTGCTTTCGGCAGTATGAATTCCAACACGGTTCTGGCCATTGTGCTTGCCCAGGTTCTTTTCACAGGTTTTTCAAGAAGGTCGAGAGCTTCTTTGTACCTGTCCCTTACCATTTCAGAACACGCCTGTCCAACGCTGTCAATCAGCGGCTCACCGATACTTCCCTTAACGTAGGAGGATCCAGCCAGGACTATCCTGTTCCGGGAAAGCAGATACCTGAACTTGAACTGGGCCTCCTCAGCAGAATTGTCCCACTTGAGTTCCATTGCAAGGGCAATCTTCCAGTCTTCATCTCCCTCAATCCTCTCCAGGATTGATGCGACTAATTCAGCAGCCCTTCCAGTGGCTATCCTGCTGAGTATTCTCTGCAGATCAAGCCGATCACGCAGATCTTCAGGCAGTTTTCCGATCCTGTCAATAATGCCTTCCTGAAGTTCAGCGTTTTCCATCGCCTGGATCAGGTGTTTGCTGGCCTGTTCCATATTATCCTCCCGGAGACATATCAGTGCCACTACCAATGCCTGCCATGGAACTCCGGGGCTGAAACTGGCTTTTATGATCTCTTGTACTGATCCAACGGAAATTCCATCCTTCCTCAGTAACTGCTGGCCTTCCGGGGAAGGAGTTCTCCCCTTAAGCAGAAGCCTGAACCAGTCTTCAGCTGCATCCTGCTCCCTCTCCGAGCGAAACCTGAAAAGGGCTCTGGCTTCCCTCAGTTCTGGATACCGCTCAACCTGGTTTTCCAAGGCATCAAGTACAGATGCAGCCTCGCTGCAGAATTTTTTGTCCGTTCTTCTTGACAAATGCTCCAGTGTGGCGGAAGCCTTACCCCTCTTGCCCGTTTCAAACAGTACCGCGGCAAGCAATGAAAGGATGTGAGCGTTATTCTTGTCCCGGATAATCAGGCTCTGTATCTGTTCAAATACCCAGGTAGCATCCCCGTCAACTATCGGGAGCAAAGAGAAAACAGCATCCTTGATATCCCCGTTGTCAACCAGGTAGCGGGCGAGTTCAACAGCGATAGTGCCTGTACTGTCCCCCGTTTCAGTCAGAATGTCCCTGCAGATATCGATCAGCTTCCTGCTGTCGGCACCACCTGCTTCAAATGCCTTCTCGACAGCTTCTACAGCTTCCGATATCCTTCCTTTTTCCAGGTTTATCTGGGCTGAAAGCAGAAGGGGAGCTGCTCCGCTTTCAGGATGAGCTACAAGGTCTTCAATGGCTGCTTCCAGCTCCTCCCTGTCCAGGCTTTCACTATATATACTCTCCAGGGTTTTTGATGCAGCTTCAGTCTTGCCGGCGGCAGTATACATCTCTGCAAGAATTGCTGCTGATCTACCCGAACGGTCAGCAGGCACCATCCATTTCTCAATTACGTCTGCGGCATCCACCGCTTCATCAGGTGATGGTTCGCTGTCTGAAAGCTTGCTCGCGAATTGCAGGGCTCGGTCCATCTTGCCCGAGACCGCGGCAATACCCATAAGTGAGATCCAGTAGCTGCTGTCCAGTTCTTTGACCTGATTACCGATCCAGAATGCAAGAATGGACATGTCGCGATGGGGAAACTCGACTTCCTTGCACACTTTCCAGAGAAAATCTATGGCTTCGCCTGATCTGGTTTCGCGATGGAGGCACAATCCCCACTCCACAAGGGAGGCCTGATCTGCTTCGGGATGCACACTGCCGTCAAACCGCATAGAACTCTGCATTTTTTCTCTGATGATGTCGAAAAGGCTTGAAACGGTTATCTCATCTGCCTGCCGGAGAATACCTATGGCACCCCTGTAATCATGCATGTCGATAAAGCTTTTCCAGGTTACCCTCAGAAGGTCCGTGGATCTGGAGAATTCATTCAACCTGCCTATGAACAGGTTTCGCACTTCCTTTGCGATCTGTCTGTGACGATGCATGACTTCTTCGCCCACACTTGCCGCCAGATTTGGATGACCGATGTCAAGCAGCAGTTCAACCAGTTCCAGAGCAACAGTGCTTTCCTCAAGAAGAACTGCCTTTTCCTCCTTAACTGTGGAGGAAACCCGATTAACACTTCCTTCACTTGCGAATTTTCTGATCTTCTTCAGTATTTTTCTGGATCCTGATTCAAACAATGCCATTATTCTCACTCACCTACTCAGGTATAATTACAAGAACATTCCCTAAAGAGAGTATATTATTCTCAAGTGAATTGAGGTACATTATCTGTTCTATGGAAACTCCGTATCTCATAGCAAGATCCCAGAGAGTGTCTCCCTCAACAACTGTATGCTCAATTCTTCCTCCACCTGATACTATATCTATTTCATCATCAGCGGGAAGGGCTGGTATGGATTCTGTAGATTCCTGAACTGATGAACTGCCGGAACGTCGGAGCAGAAGGACATCCCCGGGGTATATGGTATCACCCGGTGACATTTCGTTCCATGCGGCTACCTCACTGGAACTCACACCGACGCCAGCGGCGATCTCGCTGAGCGTGTCACCCATGCGGACAGTATACCTTATGAATTGAGGATTTTCAATGTACCCGGCATTCACGGGCTGTCGCTGACTTTCGGGAATGTCAATAGACATGCCCGGCTGAAGCGATCCTGCTGGATTCAGCCCCATAAGCACTTCCAATGACACACCCAGTGCAGAAGCTATCAAGCTCCAGCTATCTCCCTCCTTCACGAGGTACCTCGCAGGATCGATGGCCCATGCGGTATTGAACGCTTCACCGGCATATTCCACAGGTACAACTATTTCCCAGGCTTCACCCTCAGCCGGCGTTTTTTCCAGAAGGTACGATCTGTTGAGATCCATAAGCATATCAATATCCAGATCGGTTTCGGCAGCAAGCAATCTGAGATCAAAACCTGCAGGAACCCAGACAACTGCAAGCTTCTCTGACTCAAGCTCCACCTGAACATACGCCTCCGCGGCGGAAGCGAAACGGGGAACGAAGGCATCCGTTTCACCTGGTAACTCTATTTCACCGAAAGTGCTGCCCCCCTGCCGAAGTCCAGCCTGAACCCTTCCTGGACCGCAGTTGTAGGCTGCAATTGTAAGAGACCAGTCATCGAAAATGTTGTGCAGGTGTGTGAGATACCTTGCCGCAGCCCTAGTGGAGGCAACCCAGGAATATCTTTCATCAATAAAATCATTTATCTTCAAGCCAAGTTCGCGTCCCGTAGTAGGCATCAGCTGCCAGGGACCTGCGGCTCCCACTCTGGAATAGCAACCTACAGTAAAATCGCTTTCAATCCATACAAGCGCAGCAATTTCACGAGGTACTCCTTCGCTTCTGAGTATCTGCTCAACCAGATCCTTTATATCTCCCCTGCCTGGAAAGCGTTCAGGCCTGTACCGAATATCGCTGCTGGCAGCCAGTGAAGCCGGTATATCCGTTGAAGGAACCTCGCTGCATCCCGTCGCTCCCCCCTGAAGAACCGGGAGGACCATCTGATTCCGAGATGCCGGCGGCGCCGAATCCGAGATGCGATGATCCAGGGAGGCAATGCGTGTGCCTGAACATGACATAATTGCGAGGGTTGACCACAGAACTGCTGTAAATATGTATCGGGTATTGTATACGGAGGTGGAATATTGATTACATACGGTGTTGTCGGAGCAACAGGACTCGTTGGCGAGACTATGATCAAGGTGCTTCAGGATCGCTCCTTTCCTTCTGTATCGTTTCATCCCTTTGCTTCAAACAGATCGGAAGGGAAGATCGTCCGGTACAGAAACACAGACTACCCGGTTGAAATAATAAGACCGGAAGCAATCAGCAAGGGAATGATACTCTTCGGTGCCACTTCTGCAAATATAACAAAAAAATGGATACCAATGTGCATTGAGGCAGGAGCGCTCGTAGTCGACAATTCCTCAGCCTACAGAATGGACCCGGATGTTCTGCTGGTGGTGCCGGAGGTTAACGGACATCTGATTACCGGCGAGGAAAATATCATTTCTAATCCAAACTGCTCAACCATCCAGCTTGTAGTGGCCCTTGCCCCTCTTCAGCAACTGGGAAGAATCAAATGGGTCTCGGTATCCACGTACCAGGCGGTTTCAGGTGCCGGAACACCGGCGCTTGAAGAACTCCAAAAACAGCAGGCTGGAACCTTACCCGCAAATACTGCAGACAGAATCCATGAGAATATCATCACAAGCATCGACCCACCTGATACAGGCGGTTACTGTAGCGAAGAGGTCAAGCTGATGAATGAGACCTGCAAGATAATGGGAATGTATTTCCCGGTATTCGCTTCAGCCGCAAGGGTCCCGGTAAGAACGGGACACACCGAAGCGGTTGTCGTGAAATTCGACAATCCTGTTCGAAGCAATGAAGCCGTCTCTATACTTGAAGAATCCCGGGGAGTTGCCGTTTCCGAATCCGGCTCTTCACCTCTTGATGTGGAAGACACCGACATCGTAGTTGTGGATAGAATCCGAAACAACCCCGGTGACCCGTCAGTTCTTCAGTTCTGGGTCCTCGCGGACAATCTCAGAAAAGGCGCGGCCCTTAACGCAGTACAGATAGCTGAGGAATACCTTCGTAGGAAAAATACTGATTCTTGATTATTACCGGATAAACCGGGGAGAACAGATTCAAGCTGCTCTCCCAGTTCTTCAGTGGTTTCAGCATGGAAAAGCTCAACTACTTCAACTTCAGAAGAAACTGAAGCTTCCTGTGCTCTTTCAGCAAGTGATTCTATAATATCAAAAACACCTGACGCTATTACCTGTGTTGCTGCAATGACCATGAGTACCATCAGCAAATATCTCATCATTTTTCCTATTCTTAATTCAGGATTTTCATCGACTCGGAATAAACTCCGGAGGAAAACGGATCGGTGAGTAACGTAGAGTTACGCCCCCAGATACAATAAACAGCGTTTTCTATATTTTGAATCTCGTTGAACGGATTGGATTCTGATCTGTCAGACAGGTTGAAGTGATTTGAACTTTTCGCAGATATTGAAGTTACTGTTTTGATCTGTTTCCTATTTAATATCCTAAACGAATCGTATATTCTCATTTGAAAATTATAATTACCTGTTTTATTAAATCAAGTGCTTTCAGAGGTAATATTGAAAAGCCCAGCTTCATATAGATACAACTGGTCATTGCGTATGCCAATTTGCGGAGAGTATTCATTCTTACGGCCACTGGTGGTCCTAAGTGAACAATGAGGCTGCCGGTTTCTCGGCAGCCTCATCTCTGTGATCCGTTGTTCAACAGGTCAGATATCAACATCCATATCGTCAAAGTCGAACTCGTCGTCCAGATCCTGGCCAAGATCTTCAAGTTCAGCATTGCACTCTTCGCAGACTACAAGATGAGGAGGGTTAACATGCCCGCAGCTTGGGCACTTGTTCTCATCGGATTCCTCTAGGGTGTCCTCAAGGTCAAGGTCTTTGGCTCCGGCCTCATCTACTTCTTCTATCAATTCGTCATCTTCTATGTCGATGACATCATCTGTAGCTTTGGTTTTCCCTTTGGGCTTAATTGATATATCCATACCTGGAACACCTGCAGAGGTTGCATGGTCGACATCACTGAGCACACCGTTCAGATCATTCAGTTCCTTCCGAAGCTTATCAAGTGCTCCTGAAGTCTGATCACGTTCTGATTCCGACTGGTTGAGTTCATTCTTGAAGTCATCATTTTCATGATTGAATTCTCCAAGTTTTGCTCTTATCTGAAGTTCATCCACCTGGTCGGACTGGTCAGTAAATGTCTTTTCCTTCTGACTGATCTGAGCTGTAAGCTCTTTTGCCTTCTTTTCGAGAGAGCCCCGTTGCTCGTTTATCTTCTCGAGTACCCCCTGAAGCTTGGAACTGTAATCTTCCCGGATCTTTTTGTACACTCTGGCATTAGTATCCGGTTTCATGGTTTCCAGATTGTTCAAGCGTCCGACAAGTTCTTCCCTGCGATCAAGCAGGTCGAGAATCTTTTTTTCAAGTACTTCTGCCATGCTCTCCTCCTCGGATAGATTAACTATTTGTTTTCACTTAATATTTAATACAAGTTCAATTGTCGTTTATAAACGGCCGCTTGTCAAGGTGAAGATCAACCTCGAAAAAACCAGAAGGTGGTCAACACCTGTTTTTACTCCATAGTCTGCCTCCGCGAATGCCTCTGCAGCGACGGCTGTATCAACCTTGCAGGCGGTTCTTGTGAATTTCATGAGCTTGTCAAGAAGTGGATACCTGGCTCCTGTTGCTGCTGATACTTCCTGACTGCCTCCACCTGCCTCAACGATTTCCATTGCCCCGATGACCTTCTGCCATAGACTGAAAAGGTAGGCGATCATCCCTACAGGTTCCTCTCCGTACTGCAGGAGAGACCATGCAGCACCCACCGCTTCTCCCCTCCTGTTGCCGAAGATCATATCTCCAAGATGGAAGATATCTTTCCCGCCCTTTCCTGAGATGACTTCTATCATGCCGTTCCTGTCAATCTCTGCTCCGGAGCCATGGTACAGGGCCAGTTTTGTCACGGCATCCGAGAGTCTTCGGAGGTTCCTTCCCGAATATTCTATCAGAAGCTGAACAGTATCCCGCGTCAGTCTGATATCCTCCTCTGAAGCCAGTCTTTTCGCCCAGCCGGGCATATCCCCGTCGAAAGGTTCGTAGCATATATAGACAGGTACTGCTTTCTCCAATTTGCGCAGTATCGCGGATTCTCTGGGGACCTTCTCCGATGACAGGAAAAGGGCTGAGTCGCTGAGCCCTTCATTTATAGCATGAAGCAGTTCAGATCCTGAAGCTTTCACAAGTTTATGAGTATTCGATATTACTATCAGCTTACCAATGGAGAAAAGTGAGTTCTCAAGTAGATGCCTTTTCAGGTCACCCTCACTGAGTTCATCAGCTTCGAATCGGAGTATTTCGTAATCCATCGCCTTTCTGAATCTTTTTACAACTGTGCTCTGAAGCCGTCCCGACTGGTAGAGGTCAGGTCCTGCGGCCACAAGTACCGCTCCTTCCGAAGCGTTATTGGCTATTTTGTCCATCTCATTGTATTTCCTGATTTTCATATTGCCTTTTTCTACCTGGTATATCCTCACAGACCTTGCATAATACATTGAAGGTGTGTATTTTTGCTTCTTCAAAAATTCAATCAAGTTTCGGGGGAAAAAGATGTTAACCTGGTTAAGAGACAATGCTAAGATATTCCTGATCGCTACAATTGTCATATTTGTTGCCCTTATCTTTCTGAGATGGGGAATGGGAGAAGGAGATTCCAGACCCAGAAATCCCTACCAGCGCCCTATTGCGACGGTGGATGGCAAGGATATACTACCCGATGAGTACCAGCAGGCTCTTCAATCCTGGAGTCAGCGGTATCGTACAATGCTTGAACAGAGTGGCAACCCGGATCCTGAATCCATGCTAATACTTATGAGCGCTCAGATATCGGAGAAGGCTTTTAAGGGTCTTATCGATCAGAAGCTTCAGGGGATATATCTAAACGATCACAACTGGCAGGATTTCACGGTAAGACAGGCTGAGGAATTGCTAATCGCGCAGATCGGCATGCAGAATCTGGGTGAAATGACAGCCAGAGAATATCTTGACATGATAAAGACAGAACAACCCGGAGTGTACCAGCAGTACCTCTACCAGACGTATATGAATGCCAGCAACCTGAGATTCCCTCTTGCTTCCGGGATGGTCAGCATGGCCAGCCTTGCGGAGGTCGATTATCTGATCCTTGACAGCCGGGGGCAGATAACAGCCAGATACATCGTTATCGACACTATGCCTCCCCTGCCCGAGGAAGCATATCTGAGGGAGATCTACGAGAACAGGCCGGAATTCTTCAACAGACCTGCGGGTTCCCTCATAAGGTACATCACCGTTCAGGTCCTGCCTGAGGACAACGATCTGGAATTCGCCATGAACAGAATCGATTCTCTCGTTTATTCAACCGCAGGCTCAAAGATAGTAGCTACCAGGTCTCAGATCGCTGCGGTATTCGGGGACAGCATCAGAATTGAAACAGGAGAAAGAACGGAACCTTTCCTCGCCATGTACTCGGAAAATCCATCCATAAGCAGCTATCATGTCCTGCTTCTTGACTCTCTCCACGAATCCACTGATACCTTTACGCTTGATTCATCATCAGTTCAGGATGATACCCTCTTTCTACAGAGCTGGGAAATACCGGTTCTACCCCAGTATTCAACTGTAAGGAGAATAAAGTGGGATCTGGAATCAGGCATGGAGGACATGCTCGCGGAAAGCATTCCCGAAGTTCCGGATTCCCTGGTCATAGTTGATTTCGGGGAAATACTGGTGGAGGAGAATACTCCTTTCTCAGGCATCGTTTCCGAAGAGCTAATAACGTTCGCGTCGGACACGCTCTGGAGAGATGCCTTTGGTCCTATATTCTTCAGTCCTACCTACCTGGGAGGATACCCCGCGTTTACATTGGTCAGAAGAATGGAGTACTTCCCTGCTGATACTTCCAGGTACGAAGAAGCTGTTGATTCCGGGCTTCTGCACGAAGCAGCCATGTTTACGCTCAGAAGGGAAACTGCAAGGGCGAAAGCTCAGGAAATGATCAATGACATCCGCAGCAGTGGTATCAATCTGTCAACATATGCTTCCATTGAATCACTTCAGATTCACTCGACCCCTTCCTTTACGGCAGCACAGATAAAAATCAATGCTCAAATGGATCCGGAAGCCGCAGGAGGAATCCTCTATTCCGAGGAATTCGCTGAAGCGGCACTTATTGCCCCCGAATTCCAGGTTATAGGACCTTTCATGACCGGAACAAGTTGTGTGATTGCTGAAATACTCTCAAGGCAGGTCTCCGCCGAAGACCAGAATATGCAGGTATTGACTTACATTTCCGCACAGTTTAGCCACGAAATGTTCGGAGCTGAGCATATCATCATGAACCTGAGAGAATCCAGCGATATCCACGATCTGCGAGATGAATGGTCGCAGTACCTCGAAGCTGTTGAGGATTCCATGAGAACCGAACAGGAACAGCTGGAAGAATAGCAAAGGACAGTCAGAACAAAATACAGACACCCGGGTGGAGATGATGAACACCGTAATTATTGAATATCGTTTCAGGTTGTCTGACGAGAAGACTGAGGAGTTTCGTGTAGAGCTGGATCCAGACAATCTTAACCTGCTGGCGGAAGTTCCTGAGAACCCTCCTGCATGGACGGAGCTTGATTTCCATCAGTGCCCCAACTGTCCGCTTGATACGAACAGTCACAGGTACTGCCCTCTCGCATTGAGCATAATGGATATCGTGGAGCATTTCGATCATGTGCTTTCCTACGACAAAATACATCTTGAAGTTCTTACAGAGGACAGGCATATATCTCAGCAGACCTCCGCACAGATGGGACTGAGTTCACTGATGGGGCTCCTGATAGCGACTTCCGGCTGCCCGCATACGGAGTACTTCAAGCCGATGGCACGTTTTCACCTTCCGCTTGCCAGCAAGGATGAAACCGTCTATCGGGCTGTATCGACGTATCTTCTTGCACAGTATTTCATTCACAGGGAAGGCAAGAAAGCGGATTTTCAGCTGGAAGGGCTGAAAAAAATATACGATAACATTCAGGAAGTGAATTACTCGGTTGCCGAGAGGCTCAGGGCAGCCAGTGAGGCGGATTCTCCGGTAAATGCTATTGTAATACTGGATACTTACGCCAAGGCCATTCCCTTTGTCATAGAGGATTCCCTTGAGTACATAAAGTACCTGTTCGACCCGTACATTGAGAAATAGCCGGGATCACCCGATTACCCTCCCGGGCCACTCTTACCTTATAAAGACCATTCTGCAGTATCGGTGCTGGTCTTTGGTCGAGACAACAGAGCAAAGATACATTCCCGCTGGAACCACATCCCCAGTCAAGTCGCGGCAATCCCAGTAAAGTTTTACTTCGCCGCTCGGAGCATCCTCTACAGTCCACTGTCTGAGCAGTCTCCCGGTTATATCATGTATTGCAACCTGTAAAGAACCGGGCTGAGAATTGTGCAGCTCAAATGTAAACCCGCTCATGGAAGGGTTGGGAAATGCGGTCAATTCGGACATAACCGAACCAGCTCCTGTATCCGGTGGCTCGATGTGTTGTAGATCGCTTAATTTCTGGACTCCACCACCGTAGGTTGAGATAAGCAGGGCTGATCCACTGAGAACCATGGGCGAGTTGCCATATATATGATCAACAGGAATATCACCGGTTAGATCATCCCATGTATATCCAATATCCGCTGTTCGCCACACTCCTCCATGCATCACAAAAGTCGTATCAACCTCTGCGCCATTCAGGCCTGCGTAGAGAACATCCCCAACAAATAGAAGATCAGTCACCCAGACAGGTTTGTCCCAATTGCCTGAGATATCTTCTGTTGTAGTGGCACCGACCCTGAAGATCTCCCCGGTTTCGGTTCCGGTGAACAAGTCACCGCCGCCCCATTCAAGCGACATCAGGTTATAGGATGATAAACCCTTGAAGTCCCATGACTGTCCCTGGTCAATACTCATGTAGAGCCCCTGAGTTGTGGCCGCGTAAAAGTTATCGGACTGGGTTACATGCAGTAACCTGGAACAGACCACCGGCAGCACCAGCTCGAAGCTCACCCCGCTATCGGTACTACGGTAAATACCAGCCGTGACCTGTTCGATATCCCACTCAGATAGAAGCAGAACGGAAGGGTCGTCATCGTCGACTGCAAGATCGAAAACGATCTTGTCTCCCTCTCGGATAACAGCCCACGTAGAAAAACCGTCATCGGATCTGAAGGCGCCATTGCGAAAGGTGCCGCAGAACATTGTATCGGAACTGCCCGGGCTGAAGTGAACAAACAGGCAGTGCGCCACAGGCCCCAGCCTGGTCCAGCTCTCACCGCCATC
>DAOWFD010000097.1 GCA_030638185.1 Candidatus Aegiribacteria sp. | reverse complement strand
GACGGTATGACCCAGGATGTTGGCGGGATCCCAGGCTCCAACCGGAACTACTGAAGCGAATCCCTTATCATCAAGATTGTGGACCAGAAAACCGATTTCATCAATATGTCCAGCCAGCATGACCTTGAGCCTTGAATCCCCGAGTGTTCCCGACTTGAATGCGATAATATTCTTCATTGCATCGGCAGTAAAACTATCAGCATAACCCTCAAGGGCATCCCTGAATATCAATACAATACTATCTTCATGGCCTGAGATACCGTCAGCTTCGCAGAGTTTCCTGAGAAGATCCATCAGATCAACATCCTTTCAAATCATTTCCTGCATTATTATCCGGAATCAGCCTATTCGGCCTGAATCCAGGTGAATCCAGCCGCATCCATCCATCTGGTGGAAGACTGCCCGGCAAAATCAATGTCTTCTATTACGCTGGTTGCAGCATCAGGGGGCGAAAATCCGTTCTCCAGCATCTGGTTGAAATAAAATATCTCGATAAGGCCGCTGGCCCCCCAGTCCACACTGCGCGAATATCCCGAGACGATGAAATCCTCCGGCCAGCTGCTTCTGGATGATACGATAGCTTCAGCCATTTGACCGGACATGATCTCGCAACAGCTGAAATGTATCATGGCGATATTACTGCAGGGTCTGATAGCATCAATAAACTCCCTTGAAGAGACGGCGGACGATGCCAGTTCGATACCCGAAGACGATCCGTGGGAAGCGATCACCAGGTATAGCTCTCCCGGAAGACCTGATGATTCAAGGCAGAAGGTGGTAAGATCATCCACATCATGTATGAACCTGTGTCTGACATTCACTCCTGATACCCTTGCAAACCATGCCTCCAGCATTTCACCGAAAGAATACTCCTCTTCAGAAAGGGACGACTGCCATTCGGATTCAAGAATTACAAGCCAGTTCGACGGCGTGACCCCGGCGCCCGCCCTGTACCCTTCCCATTCGTACCACTCTCCGCCTCCGTCCGGGCGCCACATGCCGTGAATGCTCATGGAATCGGAGGATATCTCGAACCAGCCTTTACCTGAGACGGTGGGTTCACTGTATGTGAAAACAAACCTTCCGTCATGCCCGACCTCGCCGTCAATTGTTGAATAACCATCAAGTGTATAGTACCCGCTAACATGGGAATTATCCTGCTGCAGGAAAAGTGTTCCGTAGGTTGTTTCCCAGGTTCCGGAAAAATCCGGCAGATCCGCAGCTTCGAGGATTGCCGCAGACAGAAGTGCTGCAATCAGAGTAAACTCTGCTGTTCTCATTCCAGTACCGCCCTTATTCTTCTTACGCCTCTGGAGGAACTCATCTCCTTCACTATCCTGAATCTCCCAAGCTCTCCGGTCCTGGTGACATGAGGACCTCCGCAGATCTCAATGGAGAAATCCCCTATTCGGTAAGTTTTCACCTTATCGCCGTATTTATTCCGAAACAGGCCTATGGCACCTTCTTCCAGGGCATTTTCAAGGCTGGTCTCCGCACATTCGACCGGAAGATCGGCTTCGATGACCTCGTTGACTCTCTTTTCCACCAGTACGATCTCTTCATCCGTCATTTTTTCAGGGTGGCTGAAATCGAACCGGAGCCTCTTCTCAGTGATGTTACTTCCCTTCTGTTCGACACGATCACCAAGGATCTCTCTCAAAGCCTGATGGAGAAGGTGAGTTGCTGTATGAAGCATGGTTACCATTTCACTGTTGTCAGCAAGTCCGCCCTTGAACTTCTGTTCCCCGCCCTGTCTGGATAGCTCTCTATGCCTGTCGAAGGATTTTCCGTAGCCTTCCATATCAACTGTCATGCCATGCTCAGAGGCCAGTTCGGCTGTGAATTCAACCGGGAATCCGTACGTATCGTACAGCCTGAAGGCGATCCTTCCGGGTATGGTTTTCGCGGGATTCTTCATAAGGTTCGGAAGAAGCTTCTCGAATTCGCGGAGACCGGACTGAAGTGTTTTCTCGAACCTTGATTCCTCCATGGAAAGCTCATCAAGTATAAACCTCCGGTTCCGTGCCAGTTCCTCATGAACAGGGGATTCCACATCAATGACAAGCTCCGCAAGCCTGTGGGTGAAGGGTTCGTCTATGCCAAGTTTCCTGCCATGCCTTACTGCGAGACGTATGAGCCTTCTCAGCACGTACCCCCTGTCGAGGTTCGAGGGTGGAATGCCCTGATCATCCCCCAGGATGTGGGTGGCTGTTCTTACGTGGTCGGATATTATCCGCATGGACCTGAGCGCCTGCCCGTCGGGCGCAGGTCCCAACCCTGACAGCTTTTTCAGGAATCCGAACAGAGGCTGGAACTGGGGAATATCGTAGATAGTAGAACGATCGTTCATCATTGCGACGGTCCTGGCCACACCCATACCGGTATCAACGTTTTTCTGTTCCAGAGGAACGTACCGGCCGTCAGCGGTTCGGCGGTACTCCATGAAGACATCGTTCCATATTTCGAAGTACTTCCCGCATCCGCAACCGGGCCTGCAGGCAGGGGTGCAGGATGGCTTTCCCGTATCGATGAACATCTCCGTGTCGGGGCCGCAGGGGCCCGTATTACCTGTTGGCCCCCACCAGTTATCATCCCTGCCCAGGAAATAAATCCGGTCCCTGGAAATGCCCACTTCCTCCCACAGCGCAGCAGCCTCCTCATCCGGAGGGACTTGATCATCCCCTCCAAAAACAGTTACGTGAAGCTGCTGAGGCCTGAAACCCAGCCACTTGCCGGATGTGAGAAACTCGAAGCTCCAGGTGATGGACTCCCGCTTGAAGTAATCACCCAGTGACCAGTTTCCAAGCATCTCGAAGAAGGTCAGGTGGGAAGAGTCTCCAACCAATTCAATATCACCGGTGCGGATGCATTTCTGCACATTCACAAGCTTTTTTCCAGCAGGATGTTTCTCTCCAAGCAGATAGGGTACCAGCGGCTGCATTCCCGCCGGTGTATAGAGAATGGTGGAATCCTCTGAGGGTATGAGTGATGCTCCCTGGATAAGTGTATGGTCTTTCCCGATGAAAAAATCAAAATAGAGATGTCTGAGTTCTTCCGCAGTCATTCCAGTCCTTCCAGGAGCGCGTCCGACGAATCAGATATTCTTCTGATATATCCTGTAAGTTCGATACTGATCAGCATGAAGGTCTTTCTCGAGTATCCTTCTCATGGGCATGTTATCTTCCAGTATCCATGAAAGTTCTCCTCTTCCCATTCCCTTCTCAATACTGGACTTGATTACTCTGTCAATTAAAAGGGCTTCGAGACCACGTCCCCGGAACGCCTTTCTGACCCCCAGCAGCAATACTCTCACCTGGTCAATACGTGTTCGGAGCAGGGGTACTTTCAGGGCCAGTACCGCCTTTATCAGACTTCCTCCTGCCCGTTTAAAAGCCTGGTTGGCATCCGGAAGTGAAATGGCGAATGCGACAGGTTCTCCGTTAATCTCAACCATAGGGGCCATCTGGGGTATCATTATCAATTTGAGCTCATCCGCCATAACATCGATTTCCCGCTTGGTCATAGGGACAAATCCCCAGTTCTCTTCCCAGCATTCATTGTATATGTCCATGATTATGGGGACTTCCCTGTGAATGTGTTTCACGGATATATCCCTGATGACCGCGTTGGTTCTCTTCATCACAAGGTTCGCCACCCTGGACATCCGTGAATAATCCATAACATCGGAATCGAGATAATAGGCGTAAAGATCCTTCAGCTTCTCGTAACCTGTTCCCTCAAGCATCTCCGCGTACCAGGGTGGATTGTACGTCATCATAATAAGCGGGCTGGAGTCGAACCCCTTGACCAGCAGTCCGCACTCCTCGTTGGTGGAGAAATTCATCGGTCCTCTTACTCGTTCCATGCCGGCTGCCTTCAGTTTTTCTTCAGCAGCGGACAGAAGAAGCCTGAAAAGCTCTTCTTCCTTTTCTCCCTCAAGGAATCCGAAGAATCCTGTTTTTTCATCATGGTAATCGTTGTGAACATGATTTACAATGGATACGATGCGACCTGCAGGCCTGCCTTCCCCATTCCTGGCAAGGAAAACCGACACATCACTGTGCTCATGGAAGGGATGCTTCTGCTTG
>DAOWFD010000338.1 GCA_030638185.1 Candidatus Aegiribacteria sp. | reverse complement strand
TTAACTGGCCTGCCAGCATGAATCCGCTGTTTGCAGCTTTTGATGATCTCTGTAAGGCTGTGAAATCATCCATAGGACCAGGATGGGAGACACTTCTGGACCCGGATCTGAGATTTTTCAAAGAATCTGACCCGTAAGGGATATCCGGAGGTTACAACAGAGCCGCTTCGCGACACTGTATTTTTCAAAGCTTTCGTATGGCAGTGCAGTTCTCCTGTCTTCCCGGCAAATATAACTCTCGCCTGATTGAACTCTAAAATACGCAACTGACTGACAAGTAACAACACTGTCTGCTCCAGGGAATTAACCCGGATTCATCACGAATTCTCTACCGCACCGATGTATATACCTGTGTCTACTTCGTTATGCACGCTCACACCGCCCCCGACGTACTGTCAAGTACGCCTACGGGAACCAGCTGGTTACAAACTTCACGGTTACAGCATAAATGTCCTGATTCTGCGTTCGCATGCCTACAAGTCCATAGCCATCTACAGCGCTTCGCAACGAGTACCTGTGATGGATCCGGGTTAACTCCGGATGCTATTCCAACAGGTTTGTAAGTGCCCTTCTTGACTATTTCTCAGACGGTTGTTATTACCTTCTTGAAATAGTAACATACAGTACCTATTTGTTGTATCTAATCGTCACCATAAAGGTTTGGAGGGACAGCTTTGAGCAATTCTTTGGAATACCTTCTGATGGAGTTTGGTCTGTCCGGGCTTGAAGCTGAAGCATACCTGGCCGTACTTGCCGAACCTGACAGCACAGGCTACAGGATTTCTCAGGTACTTGGTAAACCTGCTCCCAATACATACAAAGCCCTTGACTCTCTTGTAAACAAAGGTGCGATCCTTGCTGACGAGGGCAGCAGGAGCAGAACATTTACCGCTGTACCGGTCAGGGAACAGGTCATCCAGAGAAGCCATAAACTCGATATGCTGGTCGACGAAATAGAGGAAGGCCTGGAGAGAATTCCTAAGCCCCGGTCAGATGAAGGTGTATACAAGCTTTCATCTGTTCATCAGGTTCTAGCAAGAGCCCAGGAAATGATAGCGAATGCCCGTGATACAATTGTCGCTGACGCGGATAACCTTCCTATGAAGAAGCTGTCCGATGGCTTCATGTGTGCGGCTGAACGTGGAGTAAGAGTTCTGCTTCACGGTCGGGAACCTATGAATTTACCTGGGTGTGAATTCATAAGCGGCGTTACCGAGGGTTGGCAGGGGGATATGCTGGTTCTTATCACTGACTACAGGGAATATCTGGTTGCATTCATGTCAAACGATATGAAATTACTGATAGAAGGTGTCTGGAGCCGGAATTTTGTTGCCCCCTGCATGTACCGGGGTTACATGATCAAGGCACTGTTCTACAGAATCAGCATGATGATCGGGGAAAAGAAGTACTCACTCGACGATATCAGGGCGGAACTCATCCGGCTCTGGGATCGATGGGGTTACAGCGGTCCCGGCAAGGAAGCCCTGACAAAGGTTCTCAGGAAACCTGATAACTGACCTTAGATCCGAAATCCGGAATAATCACTTAATCATACTGTTGAAACCCTGATCTACACCTGGAATCTTGACAAAATAGTATAATTAGCTATATACAAATAATAACAATGAGTAGTGTTGCGTAAGTAAGAAAATGTAATTAACATAATGTTTTGCTATGAAAGGAGATGAGATGAAAACTATATCAATCCCGTTACTTGCTGTACTTTTCACATGGCCCATTTTCTCTGAATTGTCCGCAGCCTGGCTGAAGCATATCATCGCGGATTCGTTTTCAGGGGCGATTTCGGTGAAGCTGGTAGACATCGATAAAGATGGTGATATGGACATCCTCGGAGCTGCCTGGAATTCCGGGATCTCATGGTGGGAGAACGGAAATGGCTCGTTCAGCATGCATACCATCGATGACGGGTTTTCAGGTGCTATATTCGTGGAATCGGAAGATATCGATGGCGATGGTGATATTGATATAGTAGCGTCATCCAACGGTTCCGATACGATCGAATGGTGGGAGAACCTTGGAGATGAGGTTTTCTTAGAACATCTGGTAACCAACAGCTTCGATGGTGTCCACTCTGTCTATCCGGGAGACCTGGACGGGGACAATGATGTTGATCTTATCGCTGTATCCTTCGACGAAGACCTGGTATGCTGGTTTGAGAACAACGGATCAGCGAGCTTTTCAGAAAGAGTGATCTCGGATGGTATAGACGGTCCCTGGACCGCGTATCCAGGTGATATTGACGGTGACGGCGACCTGGATGTTGCAGTAGCTTACAGGCTTGCAGATGAAATAAGATGGTTCGAGAATGACGGAATCTGCGGTTTTTCAGGACATCTTGTAGATGGAAGCTTTGACGGCGCGCACATTGTCGTTATCGAGGATCTGGGCAGTGACGGTGATGGAGACATAATCGCAACGGCAAGGGTCGGGGATACGATAGCCTGGTACGAGAACGATGGGCTGCAGAATTTCACCAGGTATATAATAGCGGATAATTATGACTGGCCTACATTTGTCAACCCCGCTGACCTGGATGGAGATGGTGATATAGACATCGCCTGCGCGGCCTACAACGATGATGACGTTTCATGGCTTGAGAATAATGGAAGCATGTCTTTTACAATGAATCACATAGATACTGAATACGATGGAGCGATACCCGTAGTCACAGGTGATATCAATGGAGACGGCAGAGAAGACATAGTATCCTGTGCATACAATCTCAACTCAGTAACGTGGTGGGAGAATACCGATTCCACATCAGCAGCTGGAGGTGAGACAGCAGGATCCCTTTCTTCATTTGTAATCGCTCCGAATCCTTCGAACGGATCCTTCAGCATAGAGTATTCGATCAATGAGAACTGCGTTGTTACGGCGGATATCTACGATGTATCCGGCAGGCTGGCACGGAGTTTCATTGAGAATGCTAACAGGGGTGTTCACAGTATCACCGTTTCAAAGCTGTCCGTCGGTGTATACATGGTTCGGCTGGCTGAGGGTGATCTTGTCTCGTGCAGGAGAGTGTCTGTCATAAGGTAGAGCATACGCTTCAATAATGACATGAAAATTCGGCGGTATATCGATTGATTCTTTACTAAGAAAACTTCTTGAGACGTCTGAATTGCCTGATCAGCAGCATGAGACCCCAAAGAAGAGATATGGACATTATCAGCTTGCCTCCGGCGACTGCTATGTTCGCAATCAGGTGATCATGTCTAAGCAGATTCAGTTCGGTAAGTATGAAATTCCAGTCATGAAATCCATACGGGGCCGAGGAGCCTGTGTTCCCTCCAAGAAGCTGCAAGCTGAGTGATCTTGCGTCATCAATGTAGGGGGCCATGTCTTGTATGCTTTCTCCCGTCCACCACAGACCTATGGAGGCGCCGAAGGTGTCACGGGTTTTAATCAGGAGGACAAGGGTACAGACCAATGGCATGATAACCTGCCCCAGACTTCCACCAAGGGAATGCATAACTCTGCCCAGTGGTCTGAAAATAATATGTCCTGCTTCATGGAAAGGCAGGTTCACAAGATGCATGAAGGATCTTCCCACGTAGTTACTTTCGATGGAAGACTGGAGGAATTTAACGCTCCAGATGAACAGGAAGATGAAAATGATGAGCCTTCCGACGAAGTAAACAATTTCTATTTCTTCCTTTGTGTGGAACATATAATCGATAATGCACTTTAGCGGTGACCGTTTTTCAGTCTCATCGAAAGATTGTCTTTTCAGTATCCTATCGTAATCTAGGGGTTTGTACTGGCTGAAAATAAGTCCGCACCGGACGCACTCCATGTTTTTATCATTTTGCTCATGTCCGCACTTTGGACAGTTCATATCACCAGTTTCAGATTCGGGTACTACCGAACATCGATTCTTTCATCTGTTCAATACTACATTTAATATAGCCATGATTACTTCCGGATGGTCAATTCCATCTCAGAAACCGGTTCTTCGTGTTAACAGCATAGGTGCTTTGACAGGACTTTAAACTGAACTTATCATTAATCAGTAACATAGACCGTTGAATATCCGTGCATTTTCAGTGCTTTGATAGTGTGTTTTGTTGTATAAGCATCATACTCACGAAAGGAAGCACCATGGTTGATAGAAAGGATTTTAAAGACAATCCTTGCTGAATCTTCCTGACTGAATTCCCGGCAGTGAAAGGTGCTGATGTCGAAGAAAATGAATCCGGCCGTCAGGCTTTCAATGCCGTTATCGCAGGAGCGGAAAGAAATAATGAAAAGAGTCAGTATAGTGGTTTCAGGAAGGGTTCAGGGAGTCTGCTTCAGGGCTTATACATGTGACAGGGCCGGAATCCTGAATGTGAGTGGTTATGTTAGGAATCTTCCCGACGGCAGAGTGGAAATCCTTGCTGAAGGTGAAAATTCCGCCGTGGATCAACTTATACTCTGGGCTGGTCATGGGCCGTCCTATGCGAATGTTACGGGCACTGAAGTTAGAATCCTGGAATTCAAGGGGGACCTCTCCGGTTTTCGCATCAGTTACTGAAATTCACTTTACACTATTTCGAGCAGTACTGATGGATCATCAAGCTGCTCAACATGTCCGATTATGGCTGCTTCGGTATCCCCATGTTCCCTTAGGGTTTTAACAAGGGCATCCGCCTGGTCCTGCCTGATTGTAACAAGCAGTCCTCCTGAGGTCTGGGCTTCGGCGAACAGGGTATAGTATTTCCTGTCAACTTTTTCTCCGATTCTCAGGTAAGGGTCAACGTAATCGGAACACTTACAGACACCCTTTGGATTGAATTTATCAAGTAGACCGGGCAGGCCTGGCAGGAGTGGTACATCTTTCGAGTTTATCACTATCCTGACTCCCGCATTTCTGGCCACGGGCAGCGAATGGCCAAGAAGACCGAAACCTGTAACATCAGTCAGGCAACTTACATCGAATCTCTGTATTATCTCAGAGGCATACTTGTTCAGCCGCTCCATCCAGTAGACGAAAGCGTTGAACTGCTCCGCGTTCAGACCGTCATTCATCATAGCATCGCAGTATACTCCCGTACCGATAGGTTTTGTCAGGACTATAAGGTCTCCCGGTTTTGCATTGTCATTCGTAAGAGCTGTCCGGGGGTTGGTAATTCCTGTTACGCTCATACCGTAACAGAAATCCTCCTGTTCCATGGTGTGTCCGCCCAGGAGTACCACACCTGATTCATGAAGCTTTTCCGCAGCTCCCATAAGCAGTTCCTCGATCACTTCAGGCGGGATCCTTCCAGCAGGGTAAGCAAGATGGTTCATTGCCGTGATTGCCCTGGCCCCCATAGCCCAGATATCCGAAAGACTGTTTGCGGCTGCTATCCTTCCGAAACTTCTTGGATCATCTACTATAGGGAAGAAGAAATCAACGCTCTGAACGAGGGCTATCTCGTCAGTAAGCCTGTATACTCCCGCATCGTCCATCGTTTGCATCCCGACAATAAGATTGGGTGAATCGGGCAGAGGCAGCTTTTCAAGTATTCCGGCCAGCCTGGTCGGGTTAAGTTTACCTGCTCAACCGGCGCAGGGGCCGTATTCCATCAGCCTTATCTCTTTACCTGATGGAAGGGACCGCTGAGGAATACCACCGAGCTGCAGTTTCTCCATAAGAAATTCACAGTAGGTCTGCTGGTGCCTGTCATGATGAAATGCTATGCATTCCGAACATTTCCCCCTTCTTTTGCAGTCGGAGGGACAGGGACAATTCTCTCCATTATAGAGCATGAAATCTGACAAATTATCTCATTTCATAGAATATTGGTATTTAATACCTGTAGCCGGAATATACAAATACCCGGAACTGGGAACAGCTACTCGAAATCTTCTTTTAAAGGTTTGTAATTCCTGCTTTTCTTCAGTAGGCCGCGTCTTTTCTTTCCCGCCAGTCTTTCCCTATCAGAGGTTGCTGAAGGCTTCGTTGGTTTCCTTTCCACCGGGGTTTCAGAAGCCTTTCTAATAAGTTTGATCAGCCTGTTAACAGCGCTTTCCCTGTTTTTTATCTGTGAGCGGTGCCGCCTGGCATGGATCACCAGAATACCTTCCCTGTTCACACGGTTGCCGCATATTTCCTCAAGGCGTTTCCTTACCTCCTCCGGAAGGGAGGGTGAGTTCCTTATATCGAATTTCATTACGACCGCGGATGATGTTTTGTTAACCTTCTGTCCCCCGGGGCCTCCCGAGCGGACAAACTCGAAATCGAGTTCATCTTCCTGTATGCTTATTGATCCTGTTACGTCTATCATCGATACATTTTTCTTTTGTATGTCATCCTTGACCCTTTACCATTGAAGTATCATCTTGCGTTTAGCGAATATGTAATACAATACAGAAAAGGAAAGGATTTTTCATGTCACATACAGCTCCAATAATCATTGTTCTTGCGATCATAGGCATCGGTATCTGGATAGTGGTAATGATGGGTAAGAAGCGGACAGCCGCCTGGGAGGGTATCTCTCAGAGACTCGGTGCCAGATTTGAACCTAAAGGTTCGACCGTTTTTTCTGCCTTTCCCTTCCAGCTTTTCAACACAGGATCGAGCAGGAAGATGAAGAACCATCTTGAATGGGAAGCGGAGGGTGTTACGGTCCATCTTGCCGATTATCAGTATACTGTACACAGCTATACCGGCAGAAACCGGACATCAAAAACCTACAAACAGACAATCTGCATACTGGAGAAGGAAGGTCTGGATCTTCCCAGGACTTTCATGAGAAGGCAGATGGCGCTGCTTGATTGGGTTGGAAGCAAGTTCGGAGCACAGGACATTAACTTCGATGAGGATCCTGAGTTCTCAAAAGCTTTCGTTCTCAAGGGCGATGAAGTCCGTACTCCACAGATCGTGGGACCTGAACTCAGACAGCACCTGCTTCAGCATAAGAAAGCCTTCAAGACAGTTGAAATGGACGGCAATGCCATTATGATTAATTTTGGAAAGAGAAGAAAACCGGAAGAATATGCTGATCTGGTGGCTCTGGCCATGCCGGTCTATTACATGGCGGACAACCAGAGCAGCGCCTGGTAGAAGAGGGATGGAGGTATCTAATTACCTCCGTCACTCTCCGCCTTCTTTATAATGGCAATTCTGATTAGCGGTCAGTATTAGAATGATATGTGTTTATTGAGGGATATTAATTCTCATGAAAAATAATGAGATAAAAAGAGAATATATTGATGATCTGAGTGGGCTTTATAATCGGCGATATCTTAACATAAAAGGTCCGGAATATTTGCAGGAAGCCTGCCGGGAGAACAAACATTCATCAGTTCTACTTATCGATCTCGACCATTTCAAGAATGTAAACGATACATACGGACATTCCATAGGTGATTCAGTGCTTGTTCAGTTTGCATCCTTTCTTGAGGAAATCATCAGGCAGGATGATTCAGTATTCCGCTACGGTGGAGATGAATTCATCTGTCTCCTGCCAAATACCGATTTTAAACTGGCATGTAGAATTTCACAACGATTTATTGAGCAATGCCGGTCAAGGGAGTTTGTAAAAATCAGATTGACAATGAGCATAGGCCTTGCTTCCTGTCCTGAAGATGGATCTGATTGGTCAACTATTTTTAATGTTGCTGATCAAAATCTCTACAGCGCGAAAAGGCACGGCAGGGATAGGGTTGGAATCCGAGCCCTCAGTGAGAAGAAACTGATCATTCCTACTGTTGATCTGATCGGACGATCTTCAGAGCTTGCAATGCTGGAAAGTATAGTGAAATCTGCTATCTCCTCTAAAGGAGAAGCAGTCTGTATCGGCGGTGAAACCGGTGTCGGGAAAACTCGACTGTTCCAAGAAATATCGCTTATTCAGTCTTCAGAGGAAACCATGTTTGTATGCAGTAATCTATCGGCCACGACCTGTTCCATACCCTATTACCCATTCAGGGAAATTCTTCGTTCTCTGATCTTTATGCAGGATGAGCAAAACTTCGATAAACTTCCCAGGGTTTACCAGATAGAACTTGCCAAGATAGTTCCTGAAATTCTGAAAAAGCATGTAGAAGATTGTAGTGAAATTCTGATGGTTGACAGATTCAGACTCTTCGAAGGTGTTAAGAAATTCCTTGAACTTCAAATCGTGAATGGTACTTTGTTTATCTGTATTGACAATATTCACTGGGCGGATGAAAAGTCACTCGAGCTTCTTCATTACCTTGTAAGAGCTTTTCGAAACGAACCCATTCTATTCATACTGGTCTATCGTATTGAAGAAATACAACGCAGTGCTTTTCAGGGTGTTCTGCATTCCATGACTCGTGAGAAACTTATAAAGGAAATTAAGCTTGAACCTCTGGATAAACATGATATCACCCGTATGATCTCTTCTATTATTGACGCTGAATCCTCATCAGAACTTACCGAGTACATTCACAGAGAAGCCGGGGGGAACCCCTTTTTCATAGAGGAGCTGCTGAAGTCTATCAAGGATGATGGTGCGTTGAACTGGAACGGAAGTAAATATGAATTTGATGAAAGTTCAACAAAGACGATTCCATATTCAGTAGAAGGCGTAATCGAAAGAAAACTGGATAAACTGAGTGATAAGGCCTATTCCCTTCTGGAGCATGCCTCCATAATCGGAAGGGCGTTCAGTTTCAGTTTTCTCCACGCTGTAACAGGGATCAACGAGGGGCAACTCTTTGATCTTTTGGACGAGATTCTTGAGAAGAGGTTGCTTTCAGAGGGAGATGGGGAGCATTACGTTTTTTCTGAGGATATTGTTCGGGATATTATCTACAACCTTATGAGTAAAACAAGGATAAGTCGATTTCATCGTTGCGTGGGTGAGAATCTTCTCTCTCTTCACAGTGAAAATATTGAGGAAGTTGTCGAGGAACTCTCGTATCATTTCTATCAATGCGGTGACCAGGAAAAGACGATTGAATTCAGTATTATTGCAGGAGACAGGGCAAGATCCGCTTATGCAAGTCGGGATGCCATCAGGTTTTATACCTTGGCAATAGAGTGTCTGGAATCTTCTGAAAATACGAATACTGAACCTCGATTAACTGAATGCCTGAGGAACCGTTCTTCCGTATACAATCTGATAGGAGAGAACGACTTCGCGATAACCGATCTTAAGAAGGCGATAAGTCATTCAAAACTAACCGGGAACCTTTGCGATAGAGCGGACAGCCTCATCGAAATCAGCAAGGTATACAAAGATGTTTCTTTCTACGACAAGGCGGTGGAATCCGCTGAGAGCGCACTCAGGATATACAGAAAAGAAAAAAACATCAGGGGCGAAGCATTCAGTCTCACAAGAATTGCAGTTGGAAAACGTATGCTTCGCGAATATGAAGTTTCAATCAAGTATTTCAAGCGTTCCCTGGAAATAGTACGAAAACATTCACTACGTGAGATTGAAATAACGGCACTGAACGGAATGGGCTCATGCTATACCGGAATGAGTGAGTATGAAAAGGCTTTGAAGCTCTACAATGAATCGCTGAATATGAGTAAGAAGGTAGGCGACAAAACAGGTCAGATAGCTTCACTGGTTAATATAGGGAATATCAATTATTACAGGGGGAATTTCACAGGAGCTATTGAATTGTATCGCAAAGCAATGACTATCATAAAGGACATCGGGAATCGCAGATCTGAAGCAATCACGTGTAATAATCTTGGCTGTATCTGCACACTTATGGGAGATTATTCAAATGCTCAGAAATACCTGAATAATTCACTCGAAAAGTACAGAGAATCAGGCGACAGGGTCAATGAAGCCGGATGTTTCCTTAATCTTGGAGAAATGCACGCCAGACAGGGTAATATCCAAAAGGCGATTGATATAATTGAAGATGCAATCTGCATTTATAAAGAAACACCCGATCCGGACGGACTCTCTAAATGCTACATTCGGAAAGGCAGGGCTTTTCTTGAAAATAACGATATTCAGAACGCCAGGGATTGTTTTAATAAGGCTAAAGGAATCGCAGAGAATATAAAGTCCAGTTTTCTATTTGCTACATTACTGGCAGCAATAACGACACTTCATCTGCAAGAAGGAGACATAGGTAACGCCAGAAAACACCTGAAAGAACTCCTATCTATTCTGAAAGAATTAGACTCAAAGGAAATACAGGCTGAAGCACTGTACCTTGAAGGTCGGATATCGGTCAAAGAGGGGGACTTTAACACGGCAAAATCCTGTTTCAACAGGTCAATCACACAATTTGAGGAGCTAAAGGAGAGGTTCATGATTGCCAAGGTTCATTACTATCAGGGTTTGATGTTCGGAGAATTGGGTAATGAAGCCGAGGCTGAAGAAAAAACAAGGCAGTCATTTGAAATATTCACTGAACTCGGCGCAGAAAAATGGTTGACCAAGTTCAACGAGTAGGAATCCTTCTCCGTCACTTATGCGGACTACTCCAGAAGATAGAGTATCTGATATCCCTCTTCCGGGTCTTCCTCCCATGCAAGGATACCTTCCTGAGAGACGCTTGTTTTCCAGCTCCAGCCCTCCTGCGGGAAGACTGCATGATGAAGAAGTTCTCCCGAGGTATTGAAGATATCAAAGAAGGGTGTATCGACAGTGCCGCGTCTTACCCAGAGATTGCCGTCCGGTCCTATATCTACTCCGATAACCATATCCTTGAAGGGGTCAGGTTCGAATTCCATTGGAAAACCTCCACCGCCGCTCAATCTGCTGAGGTAATTGGTTACGTAAGTGCTCTCAGCGGCGATTTCTTCCGGTGTCTTTTCCACCGGGATCAGATCCATTGAAATGCTGAGAACTTCTTCTCCCTCCGGATTCCATCCTGTTATTAGATACTCTTCACCATCCTTGAGGGAGAAATAGATCCTGTCCGAACCGTTTCCACCGATACTGAGAGGATCAAGCATATCGATAAGGAACATGGATGGATTTTCCGTTATCTCATTTATGCTCGCTTCAATGGAATCCTGCCAGAAAATGTAATCCCATTCTTCCTTTCCGTATGTGTAGAGTGCTACACGGCGATTCATTACGATTCCCCCATCAGCCATGTCGGTACCGATTTTGTAACCAACATACTGACTGTCTGAAAGGGGAGTTCCCTGGAATGGAGGGTTCTGTGGCCACAGGCCGATTTCCTCTATAAATCGCAGTGAATCATCGAAAACCACGAATCCTTTTTTTCCCGGATCAAGCACCATTAGCCTTCCATCGGTCATTAGAAACATTCCCCACGGCATGGCCAGTTCGCCAGGGCCGTTACCATGTCTGGAAATCTGCCGGAGGTAATGCCCGTTACTGTCGTAGACCTTCATGCAGGTAGCAACCTCGTCAAGCACTATAATTCTGCTCTCCTGGTCGATAACCGTGCTGGTTATGGCACCGAAGGTGTTCGTGGAGTCTCCCACTTCAACTCCTATTTCAAGTACTGCCTGAAGGGTATCCACCGGAAGTACCGGCATATCTTGAACACTTACGGAGTCCTCCCCGTTTTCACCGCATCCGGAAATCAGCACAAGACAGCCGATTATAGTTAACAGATATTTCATACAATTCCCTCCTCAAATGAATCATTTCCATACAACTGCTTAAGTATAATACAATTATTCACATTCTTGTATTAAAATGTAAGAGGGACGGAGGTAATTAAAAAATCTAATTACCTCCGTCCCTCTTTACTGTCGTTCCTCTGCTCATGTAGTTGATCCAGCCCCCGAGGAGAATCAGTCCTGCACCGATGAATACTGCTGCGCCCGGCACTGAATCGAAGATAAGTATCTGCCATGACATAGAGAATAAGACGCTTAGATAACCGTATATGGCGACTTCTCCGCCGGGGGCACAGCGGTAAGCCTTTGTCATGAACAACTGCCCCGCTGTTCCCGATATGCCTATGCAGAAAAGGAAAACAAGCGATTTTAAACCGGGCATGACTCCTCCCAGTATAACTGAGGGGAGAAAGAACAGTGTGATTGCAGTCGAGAACCAGAAAACGACGATCAGGGGTCTGTCGGTCTTCCGGAGAGCTCTCAGAGTAGTATAGGCGCTTCCCGCGAACAGAGCTGAGCAGACAGCAAGTACGGCTGGAAGTGTAAGCGGAATTGAACCTGGCCTGAGGATTACAATCACCCCGGCGAATCCAAGGATTACGGCCAGTATCTGGATTCTCTTCAGTCGTTCACCCAGGAAAATCCAGGACAGAATAAGAACGAAAAAGGGACTTAGCTTGTTGATCGTTACAGCTTCCGCCAGGTGCATACCTTCCACTGCAAGAAAAAAGGTAAGCATACCCGCTATCCCGAGCAGGGATCTTGCCCCAAGCAGGACAGGACTGCCTGGTCTTAATGAAATACCCCTCGCACGGAGTACGATTGCCAGAACAATGGTTGCCACGGCCCCCCTCATGAAAAGCTTCTGCGTTGTGGGGATTCCTGAATCCGCCGGGATAAGCTTTACAAATACGGGTACTATTGAAAGGAAAAGAGCGCCCAGGATCATGTATAACGCAGCTTTTCCCCGCGGAGATTGAAGCATTAACAAACTCTTACAAGTTCGTATTCCATGGAACCAAGTCCAAGTGATTCGGCGATGGAAAGCTGAAGGATTCCATCTATATCCGGCCGGTAGGCACTGAACTTGTCTACTCCAGCTCCGGCCTTAACGGGAGAATTCTTTGAAGCGGGGGCCGCCGTGACAAGATCAAGTGATGCCATATCAATGGCAACAGGGTCAGCTGATGCGAGTACGCCTATATCGTCAACAAACGGTTGAGCGGTATCCTTCATGCAGTCGCAATCGGGAACAACCGATGTAACGAAATTAACGTACAGTAACGGGTTAGAAACGCTGACAGCTGCGAGGGCATATTCAATCATCCTTCTCATGAAAACGCTCATGTTCTGGTCCCAGCTTACCCTTACCGCACCCTCCGGACAGCGTCCCAGACATTCTCCACAGCCGGTGCAGATATCGGTTTCTATTATCGCGTGGGTGGTGATACCGATGGCTTTCACATGACAGTGGGCTGCACAGATACCGCAGGCGGTACACTTTTTAGTATTGATAAGCGGCTTTACCGAGGAATGCTGATACAGCTTGCCTGCCCTGGAAGCACAACCCATGCCAAGGTTTTTCAGAGCTCCTCCAAAACCCGTTAGAAGGTGTCCCTTGAAATGGCTGATAACAACCATGGCGTCCGAACTTGAGATAATGGAGGCAATATGAGCTTCATCGGTCTGGAAACCTTCGGGCATCTTCACTATTGTCTCATCTTCACCGTGCAGGCCATCTGCAATTATGAAGGGTGGTGTCCATGGCAGTCCGAATCCATGTTCATGGGTCAGATGAAGGTAATCGGGCGCGGACATTCTCTTTCCCGGATACAGGACGGTTGTATCGGTAAGGAATATCCTGTCCGTTCCCGAGTCGAGGGCATCGATAACTCTGTTCACATTATCGGAGCTCACATATGAGGAATTTCCCTCTTCTCCGGGATGTATCTTCACAGCAACAGTATCCGTCGGGTGCATTTCCTTTATGCTTACTATCTTATCCAGCAGTTTTACAAATCCTCCCTCCATCGATGCCTTTTCGATCGGTAGAAAGAAAACCTTTGACATGATTCTGCTCCTTCCCAGGCCTGATTCCAGATACTCATCCTTGCATAGAAAATATACGATGTTTATAAATTATCCTATGGGATATCTTAAATGGATAGAAATTGAAGAGTCTGCCCCGAACTGGAATCTCAGACAGCTGAAATCCTGTTCAGAAAATGAAGACATGCTTTTCTGCGCTGTTGTGAAGTCCAACGCTTACGGACACGGGGTAGATGAGATCTCCTCTCTGCTTCCCTCGGCTGACTGGTTCGCCGTCAATTCCCTTGATGAGGGTCTTGAACTTAGACGATATGGTATCAAGAGGCCGATTCTGCTGCTTGGTCATGTGCTTATGGAAAGGCTTCCTGAAGCTATCGATGCCGATCTGAGATTGACAGTCTACAATATTGAAACAATTGAAAAGCTGGAGAAGACCCTGAATCAGGGAGTAACCTGCAGGATACATATACAAATAGAAACCGGTACAGGAAGACAGGGTCTTCTTCCCGAAAACGTACCCGAATTCATCCGTATGGCTTCCGGAACCCCAGGCCTGGAAATAGAGGGGCTGGCCACTCACTTCGCCAACATAGAGGATACACTGAACCATGAGTACGCTGAAGAACAGCTCCGAATTTTCAAGGAAGTGGTTGAAACAGTTAGGGAATCGGGAGTGTCTCCCGCTGTTATTCATACCGCATGCACAGCGGCGACCATACTATTCCCCGAAACACATTTCAACATGCTCAGAACCGGGATCGGTCTATACGGGCTCTGGCCATCCAGGGAAACGTTCCTGTCGGCCCAGTCAAACGGGATTCCCGTTCCGGACCTCATGCCTGTTCTGTCCTGGAAGACTCGCATAGCCCAGATAAAGGAACTTCCCTCCGGCAGCTATATAGGCTACGGTTGCACATACAAAACAAGCAGAAGGACAAGGCTCGGCGTGCTGCCTGTGGGTTATGCCGACGGTTACGACAGAAAGTGTACGAATTCAGCGCATGTACTGGTAAGAGGGAAAAGGGCACCTCTTCTTGGACGTGTATGCATGAACCTGATAATGATAGATCTCACCGATATTCCCGAAGCATCCCTCGAGGATACTGTTGTTCTTCTGGGTCGAGATTGCAATGAGTTAATTACCGCCGAGATGATGGCCGAATGGATCGGTACGATAAACTACGAAGTTGTAACACGTATCAGTTCCTTTCTTCCCAGGATAATTGTAAGGAGAGGATGAAAAAGTGTACATAGATGTTATTGGTGTCGATGGATCAAAGCAGTTTGGATGCAATCTCTGCTCCATGCTTCTGGGGGAATCAGTTCTGCTGGATGCCGGCTCGGCTTCCATGTTGTCCGGTCAGCAGCAGCGGGATGTAGATATGGTTCTTCTTACTCACGCCCACCTTGATCATGTTCTTGAACTGGGTTTCATGGTCGATGCAACGGTTGCTATAAGGGATGAGCCTTTAAGGGTAATGGGCAGTAAAGCATGCCTCGAGATCGTGCAGAAGCATTACATGAACGACCTGATCTGGCCGGATTTCAGCCGTATAAAAACCTCTATAGGCCCTGCACTGGTCTATGAGACCATTGAGGACAGGAAATGGTTCGAACTGCCTGGTCCCATAACCGCATGGGCGGAGCCTGTCTGCCATGGAGCTGGCGCCAGGGGGTTTCTGTTCAGGTCGGAAACCGGTTCTATTCTTCATACCGGGGATACAGGGCCAACCTGTTCCATCTGGGAGAAAGCTGCGGAGTTGGACGACCTTAAAATGATCATAGCTGAAATATCCTTCCCCGATCAGAAGACGGATATAGCAATTGCAAGCAACCATCTGACACCGTTACTTCTCGAGAAGGAACTGAATAAACTCAACAGACCTGATGTTCCAGTCTATGCTTTTCATCTGAAACCGTGGGAAAGGCATGAGATCGAAAAGAACGTTGCCCGGAGATTCCGGGACAGGGTGGTAATACTCCGGCGTGGAGACAGACTGGAATTCTGACGGTACCTTCTGACGGTACCGGGTTTACTTTTAACATTCTTGTTCGATCGGGATAACGATTGCGGGGAAGATGAAAACAGGTCTTGATAGACTTAGCAGGGAAATGCTTCCCGGCGGAAAGATCGGGCTGCTCTCCCATTACGCAGCGGTGAATTCCGGATACAGATCTTCACTGGATGTCCTTGCAACCATGCCGGAAATCGAACTTCAAATGCTGTTCGGACCCCAGCACGGCTTCCATGGAGAGACTCAGGACAACATGATAGAATGGGAAGGATACACCCATCCCGAATACGGGATACCGGTTTACAGTCTGTACGGCAGAAATCGGAAACCTGATCCGGAGATGCTTCGAGGGCTTGATTGCCTGGTGGTGGATCTCCAGGATGTGGGAGCAAGGTATTACACTTACATTTACACAATGGCATACTGCATGAGAGCCTGCCACATCGCTGGAGTGCCCGTTGTCGTGCTTGACAGACCCAATCCACTCGGCAATTCGGTAATAGAGGGAAAGCCGCTCAGGAAAGGGTACGAATCTTTTGTAGGACTCTATCCCATTCCAGTTAGGCATGGCCTGACTGTTGGAGAACTGTCCCTTCTTTTCGCCCGTCTTGACAGCATTCCCGAATCTGAGGTTATCCGAATGGACGGATGGGACGGAGAAGTCATCCCGGCCGATTACCCATGGGTATACCCTTCACCGAACATGCCTTCCCCTGAAACCGCCCTGGTGTATCCTGGAATGTGTCTTCTGGAAGCTACCAATCTTTCCGAGGGAAGAGGAACAACAAGACCCTTTAATGTATTCGGCGCCCCATGGATAAATGGAGAAGAATTTTGCAGCAGACTTAACGGAACGGTCTTTCTGGATGGAGCTGTCCTGAGGCCGCACGCATTCATTCCTACATTCAACAAACACGCCGGTGAAATGTGTTACGGCGGTGAGATTCATGTTCTGGACAGGTACCTGTTCAGACCACTGAGAACAGCGTTGGGCATTCTGCTTGAATCTTTCAGATATACCCGGACCAGTTGGAATGACCCGCCATACGAATACGAATTCAGGAAGATGCCTGTTGATATTTTATCGGGAGGACCGGAGGTAAGGGAAGCCATAAACAGAAATGATGCTGAAAAGCTCCTTGAGCTGGCATGCGGCGATCCTGTCAGGCATTCCAAGTTCACCCGTGATATACTTCTGTACGAAAGGGAGTTCCGCAGTTGAAAATAGGAATTATATCGGATATTCATGGGAATCTGCCGGGTCTCGATGCATGCCTGAAAGCACTTGCTGAAGAGGGCGTTGACCAGATTGTCTGCCTTGGAGATCTCGTTCAGTTCGGCCCGTTTCCATCGGAAGTGATCGATCTCCTGCAGCGAAATGACATTGACACCGTTCAGGGAAACTGTGACCGGGCAGTGGCGAAAGGGAGAGATAATACGGGAAACCTCTTTGAGAATTTACATTGGGAACACCTGGCCGCGGATATGCTGCAATGGACAAAGGACCAGATAACCCCGGAGCAGAAGAAATACCTGAAGAAGCTCCCGGCTGAATTGAGGTACAAGGTTGGAAGCCGTCGTATACTGTGCGTTCATGGCCTGCCGGGCAATATCTGCGGGAGCATCCAGCCAAACGTCACAAATGAAGTTTACGATTTAATGCTGGAGAGGAATTCATGTGATATTCTGGTTCTGGGGCATACACATGAAATGTTACTTCAGCCCAGGGGCAGTCGGATGATTATTAACCCGGGAAGCGTTGGCGGAGGAACCCTTCCCGGAGAAGCAACGGTGGCTGTTCTTGATATCAGCGAAGCGAACACAACAGCATCCATCTGCTGGCACAGGATCCCGTTTGATACGATTTTATATGAGAAAAAGTACAGGCATGAAGATATCCCGGAAACCTTTCTTAAATGCATTCTCCTTGGCAGGGATCCAAGGGGGAAGTGGCATACTGATGATTATACAAGGAGGCAGAAATGGGCAGAACTCTAATTGAGAAAATCATGTCCTCGCACGGCGGGGGAGATTGTCGTCCCGGAGACGTGGTCTGGATTGATATAGACAACAGAACGGCAAGGGATTTCGCGGGAGCGAGTGTGGTGGGAAACCTTGAGAAGTACGGAGGCGATTCCCCCATAGCCGACAGATCGAAAACCTTCTTCACCTTCGACTGTAATGTCCCGGCGAATACAATTCCCTATGCCAACAACCAGCAGCGGATCAGGATCTTTGCCAGAAAGAATGACCTGAAGGTCTACGATGTGGACGCCGGCATAGGTTCTCATGTCGTTATCGAAGAGAAATTCGCAAGGCCCGGAACAACTACGGTAGGAACGGACAGCCACCTTAACATCATGGGTTCTGTGGGAGCTTTCGGGCAGGGAATGGGAGACGTGGACATTGCATACGCTTTCAAAACAGGGAAAGTCTGGTTTGAAATCCCTGAATCGGTCAGGGTTACACTTAATGGAATACCTGCGAATGGAACGGAAGCCAAGGATATTGCCCTGGCCATGCTCAGAAGGTTCAGCAGCCATGAACTTCTGGGTAAGTCAGTTGAAATTTACGGCCCATGGGTGGAGAGTGCCTCTCTGGAAGAATGCGTAACCCTTTCAAGCCTCGCAACTGAAATGGGAGCGATAATCGCATTCATACCGCCAAATAACGACGTACTGCATTTCTTCGGCATCACCAGGGATGAAGCTGTTTATGCTGATTCGGATGCTGAGTATCTGGAAGAGTACTCCCTTGATATAGAAGGTCTGGAACCTCTGATCGCCGCACCACCCAGTCCTACGAATGTATTTAACGTATCGGAGAAGACCGATGTAAAGGTCGATGGAGTCTTCATAGGAAGCTGTACCAATGGAACCTACCAGGATCTGAAGTATGCAGCGGAATTGCTGAAGGGCCGGAAGGTGGCTCCCGGTGTCATGCTGAAAGTCGTACCAGCGACCAGGGCAACCTGGGCCAGGCTTCTTGAGGAAGGTCATCTGAAGGACATGTTCGATGCCGGTGCCATCGTCAGCAACGCCGGCTGCGGTGGATGCGCCTCGGGTCAGATCGGAATGACCGGAGAGGGAGAAGTGCAGATAAGCACATCCAACAGGAATTTCAAGGGCAAGCAGGGCAAGGGGAACACCTATCTCGCCGGTATTGGAACGGCAGCAGCATCCGCAGTGCTTGGTAGAATCGCTTCCGTGCACGAACTGAAGGAGGTGCGGTAATGTCAGTCGAGATGATCTTAAAGGGTAGGCTCTGGGTATTAACCGAGAACGGACAGCTTTTCAGCGATATAGATACGGATATGATATATCACAACGCCCACCTTGCTGTGACCGACATTGATAAAATGGGTCAGTACGCATTCGGCAACCTGGAAGGTTACAAAGATTTTGCGGATAAAGCACAGCCGGGTGATCTCGTCCTTGCAGGTGACAATTTCGGTTCCGGCAGTTCACGTCAGCACGCGGTTGACTGCTTCAAGGCTCTGGGTGTACAGGCGGTAATAGCCAGATCATTCGGTGCCATCTACAAGAGGAATGCCATTAACAGCGGTTTCCCGATCATTGAACTGCCGGGCCTGCCCGATGATCTTTTCAGCCAGTTCGAGATTGCAGAACTGAATCTTGAAGGCGGCAATCTCAATGCGGGGGATAACAGGTATCAGGGCAACCCCATGAGCGAAGTCGCCAGGGATATCTACCTTGCGGGAGGGCTGTTTCAGTACGCTGAAAGGATGTAATCATTTTCTGTAGAAGGAGTTGAAAATGTTAAGAAGAATTCGTCCTTTTTTCCTTCTTTTTTTCTTCCTTGCAGGTACGGCCGCCGCAGATTCAGCTACAATGTGGGTCTTTCCCGATGGAAGAGGTGCCATGCCCATCGAAACGGATCAGATTACCATGGAGGCTGAAAGCGTTTCCATCGTGCCCACCGGAAACATGATCTACTTTGATGCTCCTGAAATGAAGGTCACCTGTGTATTCTATCTCAGGAATCTCACCGATCAGCCTTTGGATGTATCGGTCGGCTTTCCATTCGAATCGTTCTATGGAATGCACAATTACGCTTCAAGAACAGAATGGTATTACAACAGGGTTCTTGAGGATATGTCCGGTAAGGAAGCCATGAATGTCCCGGTGGATTCCATGATACCTGACTGGTTGCAGTTCAGGGCATTCACTGATAGCATGGAGTACGAGGTTACCTATGAAAGGGGAAATGTCAACAGGGATAACAGGTTTATCTTCTGGCCACTGATAGCCTGCTGGGATATGCATTTCCAGCCGGGGCAAACGGCTAGGCTCGTTAACACTTACAATACCGGATGGAATTACAGATCGTATGCAAACTATACGGCTTCCTTAACATATGTAGTGCGTTCGGGAGCCCTCTGGGCAGGGAGGATAAGCGATGCCGTTATTTCGATTACCATGCCGAAGGAATATCCCTTCTTTATGCTTTCAGATTCCGTCTGCTCATGGACGGATTGGAACGGTTCGCCACAGGTTGATGGAAATCGGGTCACCTGGCATTTCACGGACTGGAAACCGGCTGAGGATATTACAATTACTTCATCCGGTCATCTATGGGTGGATGAAAGGGGTTTAGGTTATGGTCTGCACGGAGATGACTACTGCCAATTTCATGAAACTGAACTCTACTCTCACTGGATGCCGGAGGAAATCTACCCGGCTGCCCTGGAAGTCCTCAATTGCATAGAATCCCATCTGCCTGCCGAGACAGTTGCTCGATTTCTTGAAAATGCCGTATACGGTATGTCAGGTATGTGGTCGGAGAAACCCCACAGTTATCTTTCGCAGATGCTTAGTGTAAGTGGTGATCTGCCCTTCGATCAGGAGAAACTGGATATCGTAATGGATCTGCAACAGTATCTTGCCGAATGCAGGATCAATATGGAATCCGCCGGATTTGATTTCCTGCTGCCGATGATTGCTCTTCGAAGAAACTGGTACGATGTGAACTGGGAGATGTACTGCGCAGATCCCCGGAATCAGGCGTCATACCTGCTTCTTCTTGAAAACATCGAAGATGCCGTTCAGGGAAGACCGATAATTGATCCAGCCCTGGAATCGTTGTTCTGGCTCACAGGATGGTTCCTCCCCGAGGAGGTTTCACCTATGACTGGTCAATTTAGAGCTCCTTACTCTGATACAGGTGAAGAGAGGGATACCACTTTTATTTCCAGAGAAGAGGTCAGGGATTTCTGGATGGCCGGGGGAGGATGTAACCAGCCGCTTGTTCTGAGCAGCTGCAGTGAAGACAATGATATTTCTCAAATGATTGACCTCTCTATAGAAGTTTCTTCAGAGCTTTCAGGGCAGGCCGGTAACAATTATTCAGCTGAAAATCTTACCGATGGAGATCCCGAAACCGCATGGGTCGAAGGTGTATACGGTTACGGTCACGGCGAGGTAATAACTGTTTCAGTCATTGATAAGATCATCGCTGAAGGTTTTGCCGTAAGAAACGGTTATTGCAGACCTGACGGTGCATGGCTGGAGAACGCAAGGATCAGAAAGTTCATTGTCTGTCTGAATGATTCCCCATTTATGGTGGCCGAACTTGAAGACACAACGGACATGCAGGTTATAAGGTTTTCCGAGAATCTGTCCCTTGGTGAGGATGATAGTCTTACATTTGAAATACTTGAGATATATCCGGGATCGATGTATCAGGACGCAGCTGTCTCCGAACTTTCACTGATCATTGAACAGTGAACGGAGATTTGCAAATAGAAGGGAAGATTCCTGGTACTCAGGGATATCTAATTTGCGGGAGGTTAAGTAAATGAAAAGTATACTTATTCCGGTTTTCCTGATCAGTGTATCAGTCTCCTGCAGCCAGATTGGATACAAGCCGATCACCGGTGACTTACTGAGTCATTGGAACACTGCGAATTCATCGTGCTTCCCAGATGTTTGGGATTCTGATTCCATCGGACTTCCGAATGGCATCAATGAACTTGTTTTGACAGGCATCGAGGTTGAACAGGATTCACTGGATATCTACCTGCTGGGTATCTCTCCAGAAACCGATATCCCATTTCTTCTTGCAACCGGTGGATACAGGGGGGAATACAACTTCGAGAGATTTTTCGTGTATTATCATAAAGAAGAAGATGAATTCGAGATCAAATTCTTAATGCCCAACTGTTCCAGGACATGCAGGGCTTATTATGAATGGGATCCAGATAATCGATCACTTATACAGCTGCGAAGCTACACAGAAGATCCTTCTCTGGAGGCGCTGGCGAGAGCGGACAGCCTTCTGATTGAAGGGGAAATCACGGAAGCGATAGATAAGTTGAACAGAATCTGGCATATGTATACACGGTATTATTATGATTATTATGACCCTAATGAAATGATCGCCCGTCTGCTTAGAATCGTCAACAGAACTGCCCTTGAAAAGGTGGATGCAGGCGATTTCCAGGGGGCTGTGGATCTTTTCGGGTATTTATCTGATTACAATCAGATGTCGTTTCAATGGTACATGTCTTTTAGTGACAGCCTTGACTTCATGGAATCCGATCGTTCGAGTTACATGGGCCTTAGCGAATACGTCATGATTCTGAACAATTATGCTTTCTTCCTCGAACAGACAGATGCTCTTTACCTCTCTCAGAAAATCCTTGGAAAAGTACTGGACCTGCAGCCTTCCCGAGTTATCGCCCATCTCAACATCGCGGATGTTCTGTGGAAACTGGGTGAATACGCAGAGGCGGAAGAGCATTACAGCATTTATCTTGAGATTATGACAGAAGGGAATATGACCCAGGAGATTCCACCGTACGTGCAGGAAAGAATAAATTCGATGCATGCAGCACCCGCGCATTCGGTCATGGTCGATATTCTTTCGGAGTATTCATGTCCCATAGAGATGACATGGGATCCAATCCGGATCGACAGCTGTCAGCTCATGGAACCGGAGGGAATGAGATTCTTTGCAGGTCGGACTGTTTGGGCTGATGGAGTTAGATATGTAAACGAAATGTGGACGATAGTAACCGATACCAATGGATATCCGATATCATGTGAAGAGACTTATTTGGACAATCCTATATTGCTGAGTGCTTATCGTTTCGGAGATTACGATGATATGTTATGGCTGATCGCCCGCACAGAGCAGGGCGATACTCTATGGACATGCGCCCTCGAGGGAACGGGCGAATCCGATTATTCTCCGGATGCAACCGAGCTTTCGGATGATGGATATCTGCTGGCCATCTATCCTGACTGTTGGACCTCACACACCTGGACAGCCAGAATATCATCAGCCGGAGAGATGATATGGCACAATGGTCTGACTGCTAACTACCTGCTGGGGCTGCCTGAGCCCTTAGGCGAGATGAAGCCGCACATCTCGTCTTTCAGAGAGACCTCCAGCGGTGATATCCTTGCCTGCGGCAGAGTTTCTGAGTGGGCTACAAGTCCGGATATCAGCTTTATCTGCCTTCTTGACGGCGATACCGGTGATCCTCTGTGGAAAACCATTAACTTCGGCCTGGGAGAAGCCCTGGCCTACGATGCTATCGAGACTATTTCGGGGATGATAGTCGCAGTAGGCTCTACAGCGAGGAGTATAACGCCTGAAGATGCGCCACATCGTACCACCTGGGGGCCGAAGTATCCCTTCATAGCTGTCCTTGATCCCGCGGGAACATTTCAGAAACTGGTTATCTGCGACCTTGATATGGCCAACATGTTCTATAACATCGTCGAGACAGATCCGATCAACAACGAATTCCTGATCGCAGGCGGTGATACTCTGATAAATGAACTCGTGCTTCTCAGGGCGATAATTCCGACAGATCCGGAGATCTGGGGTAACGGGCCTGAGTATCAGGTGAAGCTGACTGACGGTGAGGGTAATGAATATCTGCGTGATGATTCCGGGATATACTCACAGATTGGCGCAGTAAGGACCGATGAACACAATCAGTCCGCAGGTAGTGCCGTACCCGTCAGCGGCATGGAGTTCGTGACGATCCCTTCGGGCAGTTTCATGATGGGTTCTCCCTCTACTGAGTCAGGTCGTGACAATGATGAAGAGCAGCACAGGGTTTCGGTTGGTTTCTTTGAGTTCATGACAACTGAAGTTACTCAGGGCATGTGGGAAGAGATAATGGGCAATAATCCCGCACATGATTATGGAGTTGGTGACAACTATCCTGTCTATTACGTTTCCTGGAACGACTGCCAGGATTTCACAGATCGTTTGAACGGTATGGATCCGAATCATACATACAGGTTGCCAAGTGAAGCAGAGTGGGAGTATGCCTGCCGCGGAGGCAATACCACTTGCTATTACTGGGGAGACAGTTCTTCTGAGAGCGTAATCGGTCGTTACTGCCGGTATATTGAGAACTCCGATTCAACCGCCCATTCAGTTGGTACGAAAGATCCCAACGACTGGGGTTTGTATGACATGAGCGGTAACGTGTGGCAATGGTGTGAGGATTCATACAGGAGTCATTATGGTGATTGCCCGACTGATGGCAGTGCGTATAAGAAATCGGGCTCTGACCGTGTCAGACGCGGCGGCAGCTGGTACAGCG
>DAOWFD010000193.1 GCA_030638185.1 Candidatus Aegiribacteria sp. | reverse complement strand
CGCCTTATCAACAACATTCTGCATAACTGGTGTAATATCAAGACCAATGCCATCACCCCGGAGATACCCGATGATCGGATGATCACCAATGTCCGGTTTACCGTTCTTCATCTCTATCAGATCACCTTCGGGAATATTCACAATTTTGAATTCCGGCACTCTGGACCTCCTTGTTTTCTGAATAATCAAAGTTGAATATATTATTGAAGACTTCTTACTTGCAATTGATCAGTTCAGTACTATCCAATACGGCTAACAAAGTCAATATCACCTAAAACAGGATAAACGGAACTTGCATTAATGATTTTTCATCTATATTTTCAACATGTTGATATTTGTTGATATTGGATAATCCAGAAGGGGAAAAAATGCCAAGATTGAGGAAAATTCTTCGTGAAAAGATACCTGTGTGGCGTGATGAATTACGCGAACTCGTTGTTGAACACGGTGATAAAGCAGTCTCTGAAGTAAAAATCCAGCAGGTATTAGGCGGACTTCGAGGAGTCAAGGGCCTTATCTGTAACACATCACTCGTAGAACCTGACAAAGGACTTATCGTCCGAGGAATACCCATTCTTGAACTGACCGACAGGATCCCCGAGGAAATATTCTTCCTTCTCATGACGGGAGAACTGCCTGATGAAGCAGCTCTCGCCAAACTGCAGGAGGAATACAATGAAAGGGCTGAAGTACCAGCTTACGTCTGGAATGTCCTTGAATCAATGCCGAAGAACTCACATCCTATGGCTATGCTTAACCTTGCCATCCTCTCCATGCAGAGGGAATCCAGATTCAAAATAGCGTATGATTCAGGCGTGAAAAAACCCAATTACTGGGAATCAACACTTGAAGATGCTCTTATTCTGCTGTCAAGACTTCCGGAAATAGCCGCCGGTATCTATCGCTTGAGATTTGATAAAGGACCGCGAATCCCCAGAAACCCCAGACTTGACTGGGGTGGAAACTTCGCCCACATGCTTGGTCTAAGTGAAAATGATTCTGTTTTTGCGGATATGATGCGGCTCTACCTAGTCCTTCATTGTGACCATGAGGGTGGAAATGTGAGTGCCTTTACCTGCCACGTGGTCAACTCCGCTCTTTCAGATCTGTACTATTCTGTTTCCGCGGGCTTAAGCGGTCTGGCCGGGCCACTTCACGGACTTGCCAATCAGGAATGTCTGAAGTTCGTCCTCTGGATACTCGACAGGTTCAGCGGAGTACCCGATGATGAGCAGATAAGGGAAGAGTGCTTTGAAACTCTCCAGTCAGGAAGAGTTATCCCGGGCTACGGTCATGCCGTTCTCCGGGTCACCGACCCGCGTTTCACCGCACTCTGTGAATTCGGTATGAAACACTTCAAGGAAGACGAAGTTCTTCAGCTTGTGAACAGGCTTTTTCAAATTGTTCCCGATGTACTGAAGGAACATGGAAAAGCAAAGAACCCGTGGCCCAATGTCGATGCAGGATCCGGAGCTTTGCTCTATCACTACGGTATGAGCGAATTCGAGTACTACACTGTCCTTTTCGCAGTTTCCAGAACGATGGGAATGTGTGCTCAGGCAGTAATCTCCCGTGCAATGATGGAGCCGATCACAAGACCGAAATCTGTAGAAACAGGCTGGCTTAAAGCACAGGTTTCTGATAAGTGATCGCTGCAGTAGAACGCTGGTGAGATTTTCGGGCTAGAGCCCCGGTTCTCGCCGGTGGTTCTCATGTTTGAAAATTCCGGGAGGAAGAATGGGACTCACAGTTGCGGAAAAGATCATCAGAGAACACATTGTCGAAGGCATACCTGAACCCGGTGAGAAAGTTGCCATACGAATTGACCAGACTCTAACGCAGGATGCTACGGGTACCATGGCCTTCCTTCAACTTGAAGCGATGGGAGTTGATCGCTGCAGAGCAGAACTGTCGATCTCCTATGTTGATCATAATATGGTGCAGAGCGGGTTTGAAAATGCGGACGATCACAGGTATCTTCAATCCGTTGCCAAGAAGTATGGCGTTAAATTCTCAAGACCAGGCAACGGCATCTGTCACCAGGTTCACTTCGAACGATTCGGAATCCCCGGCAAGACTCTGCTCGGGTCAGACAGCCATACACCCACTGCAGGCGGTATGGGCATGTTCGCCATGGGTGCAGGCGGTCTCGATGTCGCCTGTGCAATGGCAGGAGAACCTTTCTGGATCACTTACCCCAGAGTAACAGGCTTAAAACTGATCGGAAAACTGGGAGTTTTTGTCTCCGCTAAGGATGTCATTCTCAAAGTTCTCTCCATCCTGTCCACAAAGGGGAATGTTGATACCGTAAATGAGTATTTCGGAGATGGCTTATCGAATCTGACCGCTCAGGACAGAGCGACGATCACGAACATGGGTGCAGAGACAGGTGTGACAACATCGATATTCCCCTCGGATGAGATCACACGTGAATTTCTACGGGCTCAAGGACGTCAGGGTTCCTGGAAACTACTGACAGCTGACCCCGATTGTGTTTATGACAGGGTAATTGAAATAGATCTTTCTGAAATTGAACCCATGGCAGCAACTCCTCACTCACCGGGTAACGTTACAGCTGTATCCGAACTTACCGGGATGCATGTGGATCAGGTTTGTATCGGTTCCTGCACGAACTCTTCTTTCAGGGATCTTGCTATGGCTGCAGAGATATTGCGCGGTAGAATCGTCAGCGAGAATACCAGTCTCGTTATAGGTCCGGGTTCGAGACAGGTGCTTTCAATGATCGCTGATTCCGGTCATCTCGCATCGCTGATCGCTTCAGGTGCCCGTGTTGCAGAAAGTACATGTGGATTCTGTATCGGCAACGGTATGGCTCCCAACACGGATGCCGTATCACTTAGAACTGCAAACAGAAACTTCGAAGGCAGGTCAGGAACTGCAAGCGCGCAGGTTTATCTTGTCAGTCCTGAAGTGGCGGCAGTATCCGCTATAACCGGAGAATTCACGGATCCGAGAACACTGGGGATACCCTGTCCGTCCATACCAATTCCGGATACCTTCTCGGCTGATGACAGCATGGTCATTGATGAGCATGACCCCACAACCGAGCCGGTCAGGGGTCCTAATATCGGCCCACCACCTGTCAACGATCCTCTTCCTGAACGACTTACCGGAGAAGTTCTACTGAAAGTCGGTGATAAGGTCACCACCGATCATATCATGCCCGCCGGTAAGCGACTTATATATCGCTCTAACATAGAGAGATACTCT
>DAOWFD010000362.1 GCA_030638185.1 Candidatus Aegiribacteria sp. | reverse complement strand
TAGTTCATTAAATATTGTTCTTGTTATGTGTATAAAGATAACAACACTAAATAACTGTGCTAACTTGACAACAGTACATTTGCCGGTTATTCTCTATGCGAAGAGGGGGTGTTGTCATTGATATGCTATTATTGCGGCCAGCGGATTGAAGCTGGAGAGGGCGATCATTGCGGTTTGCATATTCCCTGCTTTTTGGAATGGTTTAGTGTAGGAACTCTACTTGAATTCCAGGACGTTATTAGAAAGGCAACCGGGACTTCAGATTCAGATAATGCAGATGAGGATCAGATTACATCCAGCTTCTTCCAGGGCAAGTTCAGGAAGTACGCCGCAAGACTTGGTAACAGTTCATACATATTGAAGGTTAGGGAGGATGATTACCCTGAACTTCCGGCAGCGGAGTATCTGTGCAATCAGATCGCATCTGATATAGGTGTAATCGTTCCTGAATATAATCTGATCAGTTTTCATGGAGCGGTAACCTTTGTTGTTAAGAACTTCATTCAACCTGGAAAGATTGAGACGATGCATCATATCTATCACTTTTTAAATGGTAATCCATTCAACTGCCGGACATTACTGAGCATTATCGAGAAAAGAACCGGCAGGCTTTTTGAGATGGAGCGTTTTGTGTTTCTCTGCCTTTATGATTCGCTTGTGGGCAACCATGACAGACACGGAAGAAACCTCGCACTGATAGAGGAGGCCGGACAGTACAGGCTGGCGCCGTTTTACGATAATCCTTCATACATCGGAATTGAGGAATCCGGATTCTTGAAGGCTGACCACAGTCCGCGTGGTAAAATCGCTACGGAAAGAACAGTAGAACCAGTTATGACGGATTATGTTGAGGAATTCAGAGGTCTGGGTTACGAAAATGTTGTTGAGAAGTTCCGCAGCAGTGTGAAGTTCGAAAGAATATTGCAGTTAAGCGGTTGGGGATTTCTATCAAAGGAAAGGTCAAAATCCCTTAAGAAACTGATTAAGAAGAGAATAGGGCAGATGAATGATGAATAATGATGTTGAAGCGGTAGATGTGTTCGCGGAAGGCCTTCGAGCAAGGAAGTACACCGGGAGGCTGGAGCGTGATAAAGGATCAGGAGGGGAAAAGGGTTTTCGTTTCACCTACGATGATAGCTATCTGAAAAGATCGGATGCCGTTTCCATAGGACCGGAGCTTCCGCTTACGGGCCGCACTTACTTCTCAGAGATTCTGTTTCCATCCTTTAGTGACAGGATTCCATCAAGGGATAATCCTGCGTACCCCGAATACTGCGTGGCAACCGGGATAGATGTCAGTGAGTGCGATCCTTTCGTTCTTCTTACTACAATAGGCAAGAGAGGACCTTCCTGCTTTGTTTTCGAAGCTGTTGTGGTTGATATCTTCGGGCCTTCAGACGCGGTTGATTTCAGGTATGGACTTGATCTTTCACTCAGGGAATTCGGACTTCTTTTCAATTTCTCACCCTATACAATACAGAAGATAGAGTCGGGTAAAGAGAGTGGGAGGGATGTTCTGAAGAGAATGGAGATTTACGCCAGATTTCCGGAAGTAGCATGGTTCGAGATGAATCGAAACAGCGCTAAAATGCATACAGATGTCTGGAGAAGGCTGAAGAAGCTGTACCGGAGTTATTCAGATCATAGGGCATGAAACGGGGACAACTGTGGACTTTAATGATGATGAGTACCTGGATGTATGCCAGAATATTGAAGTAGGGTTACCGTCTACTACGTGACTGGAAGAGTGGTGCATTGAGTTCCAGCTGACGCTTTGTTGTGCTGGACTAAAGGCTGCAGGGTCAGGTCTTACTTTTTAGCATTTCGTCGTTGATTACTAAGAAGTCGTATGTCACACGTCGTACGTCAAGAAAAATTAAAACAACATCAGAATGGGAGGGAAACTATCTGCCTTCTCCAAATTTCAGAACCTGAATTTATCCCGGGAATTTGCCGCTGGTCAGAATATGATATTGCCAAACACTCCGGAATGCATTACAGTACAATCAGTAAGATCATAAAGACTTTTGAGAATAACCATTATAGGGAAAAAACGTCAAAATCCAAAATACGATTCCAGAGATTCGATAGATTATGAGGTGAAGATTATGCGTATCACTTTGTTTGCTTCTGTTTGTATTCTACTGATCGCCTGCAGTTGTAACCATTTAACTGAACCTTCAAACTTACCACCGTTGAGGGGTTCAATCGCTGCATGGGGTTTAAATTCCCGCGGGGAATGCAATGTTCCCCAGCCCAATACGGATTTCGTGGCAATCGCTGCAGGAACAGCTATTAGTTTCGGCCTCAAGGAAGATGGTTCCATTGCCGCATGGGGCTGGAACATATACGGTGCATGCGACGTTCCCGGACCAAATTCCGGTTTCGTCGCTGTTGATGGATTCGCACACGGTATTGGCCTCAAGGAAGACAGTTCTGTTGTAGCGTGGGGAGTAAATGGCGAAGGTCAATGCAACGTGCCAGAACCCAACTCAGGTTTTGTTGCAATCGCTGCAGGGGCCAATTACAGTCTTGGTCTCAGGGAAGACGGTTCCATTATCGGATGGGGATTGAATGATCATGGTCAATGTGATCCTCCTGGGCCAAACTCTGGATTCGTTGCAATCGCAGCAGGAATAATGTATAGCATTGGCCTCAAGGAAGACGGTACCATTGTTGCATGGGGATGGAATTACTATGGCCAATGCGATGTTCCTGATCCTAATTACGGCTTCATTGCGATCTCCTGTGGAACCAGTCACAGTCTTGGTCTCAGGGAAGACGGCTCAATTGTTGCCTGGGGTAATAATGAGGATGGCCAATGCGACGTCCCGGAGCCCAATACCGGTTTCACGGATTGTGCCGGTGGACATTGCTTCAGCATAGGCCTAAAGGAAGACGGTACCATTGTTGCATGGGGTAATGATGAAGATCTTACAGATGTTCCAGAACCAGATTCAAGCTTTATTGCGGTTACATCAGGAGATTACCACTGCCTTTGCCTGAGGACCCTATAAGCGGTTCACCTCCGGTTTCTGGTGTATGAGAAGCTACAGGGTCAGGTTTTACTTTTTAGCGCTTTGTTGTCGATTTTAAGGAGCAGGAGGGAGGATACCTTATTTTCTCCCGGAATTGAATTTTCATTCATTTCGCTATTGACAGCAGATTACGTTCCATGAGTGGATGATGCCCCTGAGATTTAGGTTGAATTGAGTAATCGGTTTTTCTGGTTACGAGGAACAATGTATGCTTGAACACTATTCTGACCGTTTATCATCTCTTCGTGGCATTGACAGGGCGGAACTACCCTCGGTATTATCAGTTCAGGTGATGATTAGAATAAATAATTACTGGTTATTAGTTTAAGGTCGCAGGATCAGGTCTGATTCATAACATTTTGCAATTTATTAAGTGGTCGAACGTCATACGTCATCTTAACTGTATTCCTTTCGTCGAGTGCGCATTGCAGGCCAGAGAATTCTGGATAATGAGGAAGCAAAATCTGGAAATAAAAGCAACTGAACAGTGTTGTAAAGCTGATCGTTAGAAGATATTGACGATCCCAGTGTACAGTATGTAGCAGAGGAAACCGGCTATTCCGATGACTGCGAAGAGTGTGAGATATCGTACGAAGGTGCGGAAGATACACCAGATGGGTTTCCAGCCTGTACATTTGAATTGATCATCGAAAGTATCCTGTAAGTTGGACAGGGGTCTTTGCAGGAAACGAGCCCAGGCTCCATCTTTGGAGAGGTAGCCGGTCATGCGGTTTCTTTTGAAATAACCGCTATGACCGAATTCCGGGGATCTGATGTTGATCACTTCCTCTTCAAGGAATCCCACTCTGCCTCCAGGCCCGGAATCGGGGATGAACAGCTGACTGAATCTGACCGGTATATCCTTGCCGGCTGTGTGGTTCAGGATGGCTTCAATTTGTTTGTCGTTTATAAGTTTCATCCAGTCGAAATCCGGTCGAACTATGCATCCAAGCAGAATTAGCCTGCCTATCTTAAGATCTGGATGCTCTTTAAGAGCATGTGCAATCAGCCATGTTCCGAAGCTGTGCGCAATGACATGTGGTCTCAGTCCGGAGTTATCGGGGTCGGCTGCTTTGGATATATCCCTTAACTGTTTTACCAGTTTTTTGACTTTACGCTTCTGAAGAAATCCGAGAGTTACACCTATTCGAACCAGTCCATACTTGTAGACGTAAACCGGGATCGCATACTTCTTGATATGGCTCAGTCTCCAGACGAGATCCTCCTGCCATGGACCTCTGGTGTTGAATCCGTGTATCACCACAGCCCATCTGATGCTTTGAGCGGGATCAACATTAAGTTCGAAGTACTCTTTCGTCTGCAGATCCGAAGTATCGACGAAATCTTCCTCTGCTTCGCAGTAGTGCCCATTGGCAGGGATATCACCTTTTATCAGTTCTCCACAGAAAGGACATCTCAATCGCTGCTTGATCTTGATAACACTTTCTTCCTTCGAAAGCAGATTCAGGAATTCGATGACAGTTGCCTCAGATGCTCCTGAAGCTGATGCTATTTCCAGGGGTTTAATCTCAGAGATGGCGGCATCGAGTACCGTGTTTTTGATACATTCGACCAGGTTTAGAGGGAAACCTCTGCGGATATATCCTTCCCAATTACACATTCGAAGCCTTTTCCGCGATTCGGCTCAGTATGTTCCAGATATCCTTGCGTGAACACATATGCCGTATTTTTGTCCATCCCAGATCACCGCGAAGTTCAATACGGATCAGGTCTTTCCTTGAAATCTTGAAATTCTTATTACTGCGGACAGCAAATATGCCCCTTTCACCCTTGAATTGGTCTATCGGTACTGCGATACGCACTTCCTTCACGGCAGCAACACGTGAGTATTCTCTGTCAGTTGTACTGCCGAAATCCACATACGCTCCGCCGGACTCAAGTCTTGCTCCTTCCGAAATGAATCCCGCCCCGGCATCTGTCGGTGTTACCGTCTCCTGATCCAGTTGCCTGACGGCTTCACTTATATTAATCGGCTGTAAACGATTCGGGTCGATGAATTTTGAGACTCTATCCAGTACTTCTTCTTTTATGATTCTATGGTTCTTTTTATTCCACGGTGTCTGCATCAGTATAGCAGCGTACCTGCTGCCTCTCGGCCAGTCGAATCGAGTGACAGTTCTTTTTGCCACATGTCTGAATGCGTGCAGATCATAGATGTCCATTCCGATCTTCTTGTTCAGCTCATCATTCTCCTTGTCTCTTATCAGAGAAGTGCGACCTTCGTACCAGACGAGTCTGAATGAAGTCTTATCGTAGTAGATACCCACCAGTTCTCTTTCAGCAGGGAATACCTTTGAAGGAGATACATCCCACTTGTCACCGAGCCCTGCGTCCACTGCCCGCGCTTTAACGGATTCAGTATTACTCCATACGCGGTCTTCTGTTACCATGTCCTTGACCCGATAAATATAGACGTGCTGATTACCCCAGCCTTCCACCTCATTAAGCCATTTGTTCAGGATACTTTCTGTAAGGGCTTTATCATCAATTGCTTTGTTGAGGTTGTTCAGGAAGTCAGATTTTGTTGCACCGATCTTTACTTCTATATCCCTGAGGAGTTCTTTGATGAATGCATTACCCTGCGCAAGCAGTATGCCATCTATCAGCTGATTCAGCTCAAGTGTTTCAGTCATCTTTGAACAGGTCCTTAAGAGTCACATCGTTGGATACTAATTGTTCATAGCAGCTGTTCCGCTTTTTTCCTTTTGAAGTTACCATCGTGAGGAATATTGTTTTTTTCGTTCCCGTCATACATCTGTCCGTTCTGTCTATGAGCAGATCGATCTGTATTCCTCTGCCTTTCCCTTTTTCAGCGAGATGGTGCCTTGTGCAGGAATCGGACTGGATTTCACTGATTCCAATTACCTTCTTGATCTGGATTATATGCTTCAGACAGAGCCTTTCAAAGACCAACCCGGACCACGCATACCACTTTGGTGTTCCATAAAGCCCCTGCCATCGTCATTTAGCCTCTTCAGCAAGATAATTTGTCTGATTACGGCTTATCCATGTGTGATGAAATTGACAGAATTCATCGGTGTGTTTGTACAGAGCATCGCGGGATATATGCTTGAATTGAGGGTATCCTTTGTCTACCCACCAGAATAGACATGTCATTCCTTTCCATTCTGAGATATGGCCCTGTATTTCTATATATTGAACTTCCCTCTTGACACGAGTGATACTACTATAGTACTATAACTATTATGCCAAGGAAGATCAGAGAACTCATTCGGGACTTGAAGAAAGCCGGGTTCATAGATCGTGGTGGCAAAGGGAGCCATCGGAACTTCAAACATCCCGGTGGAGCAAAGATCACTATTAGTGATAACCCGGGGGATGATGCCAAGCGGTATCAAGAGCGTGAT
>DAOWFD010000379.1 GCA_030638185.1 Candidatus Aegiribacteria sp. | reverse complement strand
TCAGAACTGACGAACGATTTGATGACGCCTATGCCAAGAAGCAGACCAAGACCAAGCTGAAGCAATCCTGAAGCAAGCCATGTCAATGCGCCTACGGGTACAACTGAGAATATTCTCATGTGAGTCAGGAATCTGATAACCTGAATAAGCCCGTAGACTGCTGACACTGCGCCTAACCAACCCTGGTATGGCACCATCTTCGCGATGATTTCCTTTGCTTCAGGCTTCTTAGCAATGATCAGGTTTGGTGCTGCAAGTATTCCCAGCACAGCAAGCCATATACCGTTAAGATAGCTCATCTTCACCTCCTGTTTGATATTAACTATTCTGCCAATTCTTACCGCATCTATAATAACACATGATATTTCACGATCAGTTTTACAGGAACAATTATTTCTGTTGGTGAAAACCCTTAAAGTTCAGAGTTGTTCAACCCCTTTTTGTATCAATTGAAATATCGAAGATTATTTCTCTTGCGCAAGTGGCACTAAAGGCGGTAACTATATCCAGCAGAAATTGCCGCTCCACGATTTCCCGATGTTTGAATATATCAAGGGAAAACAGCTGGAACTTTTTGTGGATCGATTATATATATGGTGTAGAGATAATTAAGGTTGCTGCTTGATGAACTATGCTATATTTGATCTCATCTAATATTGACACGATGGAACTTCAGGCGTAGCATTGGCATTAATCAGTAAAGCGATTAATCCACTATACATGGGAGAAAAACTGTGTACGAGAATTCACTTCCTGAAAAAAGACTGTTTTCGCGAACAAGTGTTGAATGCGAACTTACAGTAAGCCCTGTGAACATGCCCATGCTTCCCGCGACTGTAATCAATATCAGCGCCTCAGGGATATATTGCGTCAGTTCCAGGAGCATAGGCGAGCTTACCAGAGTTAATATTGTCCTGCGTATAAACGGTGGAGAAGATATACCGGCAAGAGCGGTGGTGATCAGAGAAGAAGAGTTCTCCGACGGTTCCTACGGTATCGGCCTCTTTTTCACAAGGATCACCGAACAGGGCAGAGATTTCATTATCGAATACACATCTGACATTGAATCAACTGGTTAACATATCATGAAAATAATACAAGCAGCAGTTCTGTTCTTAGCGTTTTCCATCTCCAGCGGAGCGAAGTATGCGGGAGAATTCCTTTCCGTGGGTGCCGGTGCCAGGGGGTTAGGTATGGGAGGAGCGTTTTGTGCCGTTGCGGACGATGCCTCTGCCGGATACTGGAACCCATCCGGGCTTTACCTGATTGATGGCCAGGAAGCCCAGTTCATGCACTCGGAAAGGTTCGGAGGAATAGTCAGGTACGATTACTTAGGTTATGGAAGATCAGACGGTTCAACCGGCTATGGCGCAAGCCTTTTTAGAACGGCAGTTGGTGACATAGCGAACACCAACAACCTCCAGTATTACGATGCTGGTTCGGACGGAGTATTCGGTGTAGACGGGACCGGTGAACCTGGAGACGCGGGGAACGATGATTACGACCCCATAACCAACCCCGACGGCACCGAGGGTAACGGCGAATGGGACCCTGGAGAAGAGATTATTTACGATGAAGGAAGAATATCCTACGGAAACGGAGTGGACTGGGCCCTCTACCTCACCTGGTCGAGGAAACTCAACTCGGTGTTTTCCGTCGGAGCTTCCGCAAAAGTCATAAGAAGAGGACTGATGGATCACAGCGCCTTCGGCCTGGGTCTTGATATCGGGGCCAGGTACCAGCCTTCAGAGGCTTTTTCCGTAGGACTCAACCTTCAGGATATATCCGGAACACATCTTTTCTGGGATACCGGCAGCAATGAAAGCATTCTTCCTACCGTCAAACTGGGCCTGGCCGTGAAATGGCCTCTCTCCAAGTTCGCAACTGTGGCCACAATTGCCGCAGACGGAGACTTCAGATTCGAGGGAAGGGAGTATTCCACCCAGTACAATTTCAGCGGGATAAGCCTGGATACCCATCTTGGAGTGGAGTTTCTTGTAAAGGACCTGGTAGCCCTGCGGATAGGTTCTTCAGAAGGCTCAATGACAGCGGGCCTGGGTCTGCAGTTCAGTCTGATGCATCATCCCGTCGGCCTTGATTATGCCTATCTCAGCCATCAGGATCTTGACGCTACACACCGGATGTCCCTTGGTGCGGGATTCTGATATTACAGACAGCCCGTTTTCTTCATATTTCCTGAGATACTTGAAATAAGTATAAGTATGCCTCACTTTGAAGAAGCTATAAGAAAAGTGATTCATCTGGGTTCTTCGATCTTCCCGATAGCTGTGATAATCGTGTATGACCTGTATCCAGAGGATGGGAGACTTTACCTCTCAGGTATCCTTGCGATAATCGCCATAATCCTGCTTCTCTTCGATCTTCTGAAAGCCAGGTACAAGCCGTTCAAGAGCTTCATAATGAGATTCTTCGGCAAGGTTCTCAGGGAGAACGAGCTGGAAGGCGGTATGACGGCTTCCACAATTGTGGTCGCGTCCGCGGCTTTCACGATATTCATTTTCCGCGAGGAAATTGCAGTTGTAGCCCTTCTCTATCTCAGCCTGGGAGACAGCGCTGCTGCCCTCGTAGGTAAGCATTTCGGAAGGATTAGGTTAGTGGGGCACCGCACTCTGGAGGGCAGCCTTGCAGCCCTTAACACCTGCCTTCTTGTCAGCCTTATTGCTCTCTGGGTCTCACCCGATTTCGGATGGTATCTAACGCCTGCCACGCTCCTGGTTGGTTCCCTGGTTGCTACCGCTTCGGAGCTTTTCTACCTGCCACTCGACGATAATTTCCGAATACCAGTCTTTGCCGGCCTGGCAATGGAACTGATACTTCCAGGTTAGAATGAGCATGACTTACTATATCAATGTATACGGCTGCCAGATGAACGTCCATGATTCCGAGATAATATCCGGTATCCTCGAATCGGAAAGTTTTTCCTCAACTGAAGATCCTGAATCGGCAGATGTTATTCTACTCGTATCGTGCGCTGTCAGGGAACATGCTGAAACAAGGGTTTTGGGCAGGGTTTCCCAGCTGGGAGGCTGGTGGCGGGGCAGAAAATCGGGGAAACCCCTGATGGTTCTCTGCGGCTGCGTTGCCCAGGAACACGGCGACAGCCTTCTGGAAAGATTCAGGGATCTTGACCTTGTAGTTGGACCTGACTGCTACAGGGATCTTCCCCGACTTATCAGGGGTTCTGCGAGAATGAGCGCCGTTGATTTCAGGGAGGGTGATTACACAGGAATAGAACCCGTGAGAACGGAATTTCCCAGGGCATACGTTACCATTATGCGCGGCTGCGACAATTTCTGCTCTTACTGTATCGTACCATACGTCAGAGGCAGGGAACACAGTAGAAAAAGTGATGCCATACTCAGCGAGATTGCAGCGCTGTCAGAGGGCGGATACGGCGAAATTACTCTCCTCGGCCAGAACGTTAATTCGTACCATGATGGAGAAACTTCGTTCCCGTTGCTGTTGCGGAGGGTCGCTTCAGAGGCACGCAGTTCCTGGATAAGGTTCGTAACCAGTCATCCGAAGGATCTCGGTCAGGAAACGGTGAAAGTAATGGCTTCAGAGCAGAATATCTGCCGCTACCTTCATCTGCCTTTCCAGTCGGGAAGCGACGTTATTCTGAAGAAGATGAACAGGGGGTATACCACAAGGGAGTATCTTGAGAGGATAGGTATGCTCAGGGACGCCATGCCTGACATTGTCCTTTCAACGGATGTAATAGCAGGATTCCCGGGTGAGTCCGAAGAGGATTTTCAAAAAACGATCGACCTCCTTGAAGAAGTAAGGTTCGATAACGCTTTCCTGTTCAAATACAGTGAACGCTCAGGAACAGCAGCATGCAGCCTTGAAGATCCTGTATCCGAAGAGGAGCGCCTTGCAAGGCTGAACCGTCTCCAGGATCTTCAGAGAAGGATAACGGTTGAGAAATCGGGAGAATTGCTGCGCAGAACCCTCAGGATACTTGTCACAGGACCTGCGAAAAAACCCCGACAACAGGCTGGAAGAACGGAAGGGAACAGGATGGTCATCCTGGAGGACACGGATTTCAATCCTGGAAGTTTTGTGAATGTAAGAATAACGAGGGCCGACGGCTGGACCCACTTCGGCGAACCCTGCGGAAGCCCGGAAAGATGATGGTTTTCCTGAAGAGTATTGAGAAGTGGGGCAGGAAGCGTGCTTCGGCAGTCATTCCCTGTGCCGCAGCGGATGGTGACGGTAGACTTTCCCTGAAACCTTCCAGGATACTTGTGATAAGAACCGACAACAGGCTTGGAAACCTTGTTCTTATGGAACCTCTGCTTCGGAGCCTCAAGATAAGATTTCCCGACGCTGAACTTGATATTCTTGCGAGCGATGTATTCTCTGAACTCCTTGAATGTCAAGGATATAACGTAATACATGCGGATAAGAAGGGGCAGATACGAAACCCGGTAAAGTTCTGGAGCCTCATTCAGAAACTCAGGAGCAGATCCTACGATGTAGCCATTGATGCGGCGCACCCTCATTCCTTTTCACTTTCCGGAGCGGTTTCCACGGCTCTTTCGGGGGCAGACTGCCGGGTAAGCACCGATGCCGGTGATTCCGCCGGATGGTATACGGATACCGTTGCCGAACCTCCAATGGACTGGCATGAGAGCAGGGCATTGCACTCACTTGGCAGTGTCTGGGACGACTGGCCGGAGTGGTCAC
>DAOWFD010000187.1 GCA_030638185.1 Candidatus Aegiribacteria sp. | reverse complement strand
GGTCAATTTCGTGCAAAGAGATATGACCGGGGAATTCATCGATTCGACTCTCTCCGGCTACTTGGAAAAAACAGGTCGAGACGGAGAGGCACTCAAGGTTTCCAGTATTGACGGAATAATGTCCTGTGAAGGGAAATGGAAATGAATTACGAAAGACCTCACAGAAGACTGAACCCTCTGACGGGGAGATGGGTGCTGGTCTCAGCGAATCGTTCCGTAAGGCCATGGTGCGGAAGCGTTGAGACCAATGATAAGAGCGGACCACTGCCTGAATTCGATCCCGACTGCCATCTCTGTCCCGGCAACCTCCGCGCGGGTGGAGAACGGAATCCATCCTATGAAGGAGTATTTGTCTTCGATAACGATTTTCCCGCCCTGATGTACATGGGAGACGCTTCGTTCGAGAACACTCCAACATGGAAACAGGGCATGATGGAAACGGGCATCTGCAGGGTAATCTGCTATTCCCCCCTTCACAACATCTCCGCTGCCGATCTCGATGATACTTCACTTCTTGCCGTCGTTGACACATGGAGGGATCAGATCGATGAACTGATGAGTGCTCCCGATATCAACTATGTGCAGATCTTCGAGAACCGCGGAATCATGATGGGCTGCAGCAACCCCCACCCCCACGGTCAGATCTGGGCAACAGGATCCGTCCCGTGTGAAGTCGAATCCGAGGATTATCACCAGGCGAAGTACATGCATGATAATGGAAAATGTCTCCTCTGCGATGTTCAGAGGCACGAGCTTGCCGCCGGTGAGCGTATTGTTTTTGATAACGACCACTGGACAGTACTTGTGCCTTACTGGGCTGAATGGCCTTTCGAAACGATGCTTCTGCCAAAACATCATTCAACATCTCTTACAGATCTGGATAATGAACAGAAGGGTTCTCTGGCGGTAATATGGAAACGCCTTCTTCTGATGTACGACAACCTCTTCAATACATCGATGCCTTTCAGCTCTGGATGGCACATGGTACCTGCAAACCCGCGGGACGTCAGATCATGGCATCTTCACGCGCATTTCTATCCACCTCTTCTCCGATCTGCTACTGTCCGCAAGTTCATGGTTGGTTACGAAATGCTTGCCGAACCCCAGAGGGATATAACCCCTGAGGAGGCGGCAGAACGTCTAAGGTTATCATCAGTCTGAAATTCACTGTTCGGATACAGATAACTTTCAGCTTTTCCTGAGCAGAGACCGGACTTGTCTCAGACATCAACAGGTATTAGTATACGAGCCACGCTAAAGAATGTAGCACGATAATATGTACGATATCGTAAATAAAATTGCTTTTGAGAGGGGAAAACATGAAAGCAACGATACTGCTTGTTCTTATGCTTCTGCCTATTCTGGCTTTTGCGAACTACGACAGCAACGGTTATATGCCGTCCGACGAAAACGCCGATGTCTCTCCCGGGGCTGAAACCGACGACATCACGATAACTGTTCTCAATACCTTCAGTTGCAGCTATGCGGGGCAGATTATGGGGCTTGATTTTACGAGCGATTCCAGTGTTCTCGTATTCGTAAGTAACGTTGACGACATTATGTACAGTTGCGATCCGGATAACGGAAACTATCTCGGGGAACTTTCCCTGACCTATGCACCTGATCCGGATCAGTTCGGCGTCTGCGTGGATGACGCCGGTAACTGCTATTTCAATGATTTTGAAATGAATCACATGTACTGGTGGGACACATCCGCATGGCATCTCATGACAAACCCCATTGGAGACGACGGAAGGGGAATGGACTTCGACGGAACCAGAATATGGGAAACCTTCGACTGCACATCTAAACAGATCGTAAGTGTCAATACCGACGGCTCTGGGATTCAGTACTACGATATACCGGAACTCGGCTCGGCAGAGCCCAGCGGTCTTACCACATTCCCATACGGTTCTGATATCGGCATCATGGTGGCATCATACAATCTTCATAATTTCTACTTCTACAGCTTTGATGGTTCAACCCTGACCAGTCTTGGATTTGTGCCATGTCCTCTTTCCTGCCTGACTTCAATGGGACTGACCTACTCCGCAACCAGAGATACATTTTTCTGGAGCTGGGATGACACCTCCGGCGACTACTGGATTACAGAGCTTGATATAGAAATCACAGGTACTTCTCTTACGCCTGCCACCTGGGGATCGATCAAGACAGTCGATTTCAACTGATCTGATCACAGTATAAGAGGGCGCTGAATACAGATCAGCGCCCATTCCTATCTTTTTCAGTATTAGCAATAATCTATCTCAAAGTACTCGTCGTGTATGCCGCAAGACTCTCTCCAGAATTGGTCCGAAAGACCCTGCTTCTCCCAAATGCCATTCATCGTCTCTTGCAGATATGGATAAAGAACGGAAGGATTCTCTGTCTGAAATTCACTTTCCGGATACGGACAATTCTACTTGCTTTCTGGTCAGAACTAATATTGACATCTGCAGCGTACCTTATTACCCTGTCGGTCTGGTTAGGGTTTGCGGGTACGACCGTGTTGCAATGATAGAGTGTTCCCATAAGGCTTATGTAATTGATGCAGTGATGAGTCTT
>DAOWFD010000313.1 GCA_030638185.1 Candidatus Aegiribacteria sp. | reverse complement strand
TTGCCGGGAAATCCGAATGCTTGATACTGAAAATGTCTGTTATATCATCATTAACAGTGCAAGGGAAGGATCAGATGACATCAGCAGGGCTCTCAAGGCCGGTGCAAACGATTATATCTCAAAGAAAACAAACTCAGCAGAACTTAAGGCCAGAATTGGTGTTGGGGTAAGAACCGCGCAGCTGGAGAAGAAACTGATAGACCTCAATAATCGCCTTAAGTATCTTGTCAGGATCGACAGCCTTACGGGATTGCTGAACCATGCCGCCATTCTCAAGGAGTTGAGCATAGAGCTTGAAAGGGGCAGGAGAGATGCCACATCAACGAGCATCCTGATGTTGGATCTTGACAGATTCAAGGCGGTGAACGACACATATGGTCACCAGACAGGTGACAAGGTTCTCATAAGATTTGTCAATCTTCTCAACCAGAGCTGCAGATCGTTCGACAGAAATGGCCGCTACGGAGGTGAGGAATTCCTCATAGTTCTTCCAAGAAGTGGGGAGGAGGAGTCCATCTCCATCGCCAACCGTATCAGGATGCGAGCCGAGACTCTTCAGATCGACAATGAAATAGAAAACCTCAGGGTTACCTGCAGTATTGGATGCTGTACGGCCGCAAATTCTGAGAAGCATTCCTCCTCGATGGTTGCCGCTGCCGATTCAGCTCTCTTCCGGGCAAAGAAGGCAGGAAGAAATCTGGTCATGTCCTGTAAGTAATACCTGGATGGTTCCTTATCCCTTTTTACCGGATGAACCTGGTACCGTTATTGGAATACCTTCTCTGCATAAAGGACATTCTTCACTGTCCCAGCTGACTGCCTCAACACTGAGTAGAGCTCTGTATGGCGATTCGAGCTTCATCTTTCCTGCGGTTCTGTCTACGATCAGGCCAACATGAACGACTTCAGCACCTGCGGAATTCAGAGTATCAATTGATTCAACGATGCTGCCTCCTGTAGTGCAAACGTCCTCCACAAGAAGTATCCTGCTGCTCCGTACAATATCACTAAAACCTGATCTAACAGACATTCTTGATTCGTTGTCCCTCTGAAGAAAGGCAAAACTTCTGCCCATATGAAGGGCAGTTGCAAATCCGAAAACCACAGCTCCATATGCGGGGGCGCACACAAGATCTATTTCTTCTCTAATGTCATCCATCATCGCAGCCATCATCCTGCCCAGTTCGTCTACAAATCGTGGCTCCTGAACTATGCGGATCTTCTCAAAATACTGTTTTCCATGTCGTCCGGATGTATACCTGAAATGTCCCTCAAGCAGCGCGTTACAAGATTTCAGTATTTCGATCACTCTTTTCTCACTCAAATATTCCTCCAACTCTTTTCGTTTAGATCCTGCTTACCGCTTTATTGAATATCGGTATCTAATCCGAACTCTGTTCCGGGATCAACGGGAGAAATTGAACGGGTATATTACCGGAAGAGGTCCTTCATCTTCATCCACAGCACCGAATCTCCACGTTCCCACTGCCGAAGCAAGCTCAAGGTCGAATGCGGGATTCATTGTTGTTGAATCCAGGATAGAAACGTTGGAAACACGACCGCTCGATTCGATTATCATCTCTATCAGAACGGTTCCAGAAAGCAGAGGATCGGCTCTGAGATGCTTGGTGTAAATGAAAACCACAGCGCTTTCCTTGGATACCAGCACTTCCCTTACCTCACTTGAGGTCCTGGAACTGTATGAAGAGCCAGGATTTGTCTGGAGCACGTTTTCCGTATCTATATTCACTACTGAGAAAACCATCCTTGCCTGGTTTTCGGATGCCGTTTCGATAGTACTTCCGGTATTTTCAAAAATAGTGGGACCTCTTACAAACCCCTGATTTGTGCCAGCTAGAACGTAATCAGCGGAATCAGAAGGCAGATCACCGATACTTCCCAGGGATGCCATCTGTATGCCGCCGCGAAGAATGACATTAAGTTGATCAATGGTCATTGTTTCCGAATCCAGGGAGCTGACGTAGATTGATGTATCCGGTGAGATGATATCCGCATGCACACCTGGTCCGGATGATGCAGAGGTTTCCTGTGAGAGGGCTGTCTGCGAGTTTACCACAGGTTCAGTTATCGGGTCGATTACTCCACCTGAGCCTGCCGTATCGGACAGGGCAACTTCGGTGGATGAGGAAACGGGGTTCATCCTATAGATCATCGTATGAAGCTGCCCGGGAAGGGTAATGCAGGATTGTTCGTCGGTCTCGTAACCATCCGCTGTAATGGTGAACGTGTATGTCCGACCGCTTAATAGATTATCCTGAATGTAGGGAGCAGAACCTACATACTCTCCGTTCATGAAAACCAGAGCTCCCTCAGGCTCACCCTGAACAAGAACAGTTGACATGCTTTCCTGCCTGACGTCATTGAGCAGCCTTCGAAGTCGAGGATTCTCCCATGGACCGAGATCGTAGTAGGGATCAAGTTGGAGGAGGTTGTAAAATGCCGATTCCATTCCGGCATGTTCTCCTACTCCGAAATAGGCAGCACCTAGTCTGTGGTATGCTCTGATTTCCTCGTCCAGAGATAGGTTCCCCTTGGCCAGGAGATCTTCCAGAGCGATAATGCTGTTGTTCATATCACCCGTGAGATACAGCTCGATGGCCTGATCCACAGTGGAAACCTGGCTGAAAAGCGATATTAACAAACAAATTAGAATATTAATCAGTAAACCCCCATTATTAAAAATGACGCAGGTTGATGCAATCGTCAACTCATTGAAGATATCCTTGACGAGGAACCTCAAAGGAACAATTTTCCTACTATGGTGTTATTACTTTCTGAATCGGAGGTGTGTTCCATATGAACCATGAAAACAAAATGCATATACTCGGGAATACCCGAATAAATACATTCATTGTATCTGCTGTTATTACCACTATTATCGTTTCGGGATGCTGGAATCCATTCTCTCCCGCAACCGAACCGGGCACTGAAATCCAGTACTACAATCCCGTGGACAGCGCTTACAAAGTTCTTAAGAACCTTGAATACGCATATAAAAGCCTTGATATTGTTCATTACCTTAATTGCTTCAGAGATGATTTTGAATTTCATCTTCGGGAAATCGACTGGGATGATTACAATGACGACGGCATAATCGATGAGTACTGGGGGATAGATCAGGAGGAAGCATTTCATATCCTGATGTTCAATAATGTTTCTTCAATAGAACTTACACTTTCGGGAACACAGCAAAGCCCCTGGACCGGTGATTCCACCGGGCAATCATTGCAGATGCCTCGAACGTTTGATCTCAAAGTATATACGAATGAGGCTCATTCTGAAGGATACAGGGCATCAGGTTCAGCTCTTTTCATATGCCGCAAGGATTCCATGGGCGAATGGTATATCTGGCAGTGGTGGGATCTGTCCGATACTTAATCCCGATTACAGGCTACAGTGAATCTGCTTCTGATAATATTCAGTAGTATTCTGATTGCGTCCGGTCCCCTTCCTTCCGGTGCGTGGTGGGTCTTCTTTTCCGATAGAGGGCCTGATCTGGAGAACAGGCTTGAAACCAGATCCATAGAACTGTTGAACGCTCCATCTTTCGAAAGGCGGATTTCCGTAGGTCTGCTTGAGGCGGATGAACTGGACATTGAGCCATGGTCCGTTTATGTGGAACAGGTAGCTGATGCTGCCGTCTGCCGGGGCGTAAGAACAAGGTCAAGATTCCTTAACGCTATCAGCATAAGTACTGTAGACGGCGGCCTTGAAGAGATCCTCGCTCTCCCTTTCGTTGATCATGTACAGCCGGTATCCTCCAGCACATTCCGTATGCCTGAATTTCATACTTACGCGGGGAATTCTTCGGGAGTAACAGCAGCCCAGCTGGCGCAGATAAGACTTGATGAACTTCACAGCCGCGGCTGGAAGGGGGCGGGAGTTGTTGTTGGTGTCCTTGATTCAGGCTTCAACCTTATGCATGATGTTTTCTGTGATATTACAGTTCTTCAGATGTACGATTTTGTAGACAAGGACAGTGATCCGTCACAGCAACCCGGTGATCCTCCCGGTCAGTCGGATCATGGTACCGCGGTTCTGTCGATCCTAGGAGGGTACGTTGAAAACGCCTTCTGTGGTGGTGTTCCAAACGCATCGTTTATCCTGGCGAAAACAGAGGATATCAGTGATGAATACCAGGCGGAGGAGGATTACTGGGTCCAGGGACTTGAATGGATTGAACTGAACGGCGGCGATATTGTCAACAGTTCTCTTGCCTATATCGACTGGTACACCTATGAAGATCTTGACGGGAATACCGCTGTGACTACCATAGCTGCGGATGCTGCTGCTTCAAGGGGAATGGTCGTTTTCAACTCCATTGGCAATTCAGGACCCGGTCCGGGATCCCTTCTGGCGCCGTCCGACGGGGATTCAGTGTTCGCAGTGGGAGCCGTTGATGCGGGCGCAAATGTC
>DAOWFD010000156.1 GCA_030638185.1 Candidatus Aegiribacteria sp. | reverse complement strand
GAATACCGCTCGAAAGCCCTGATGCGACCAGTATTGGCTGATCGGGGATTCGTGCTGCAAGGGCTGTGGCGTAATGAATGTTGCTCTGATCAAGCCTGCATATTACAGCGCCAGCGGTCTGCTGTCTCACAGCCATCTCCCTTGCTGATTCCACAACATGGAATCTCTTCGAACTGATCCCGGAAATGGCTTCTTTAAAGAGCTCTGTGAATGCGGAAAGCGGGGAGTAGATAATCGCATCAACCTCCTTGTAGTGCTTCTTGCCAGCTGGAAGACCAACCTGCAGTACATCCTTATCGGGGGATCCGGCAAGCCAACCTCCGAATCCCCTGAAAAGAATACTCAGCTTTTTAAGGATGTATGATCTCTCATCGATTCCGATTCCCTGAAGCCTGAACTGGATGACATGGTATTGCCCCGGAAGAAAGGAAAAAGCCCCTGTCTCAGGAGTATTGTCCAGCCAGCCTGTTTCAAGTCCAGCCCACCTGTCAGGGCACATGGGAGCCAGCATATGAAGAAGGTTTGAGAGGAGGTCCGTTGCAGCTCGTCTCGCAAACCATACAGGAGCACCCTCCTCAGAAGTTGTACCTGATATATCGAATTCCCATCCTTCCCGCCTGCATGCAATAGAGAGGTATTCTGCAAGTGAGCGGGGTTCGGAAGATGAAGATAGAGTACCCGGACCCAGGGTGGTTGCGTCGGCTATTCCCGCTCTGTTGGAGTCAAGGACTGTATGAAGAATGTTCTCACCTGATCTCGGAATTCTCATGCGACTGAAGCATTTCATTCCCTTCCAGATGAATTCCACAGGTTCATGTATGAAAACGCCCGCCAGCGCTGCCCTGTATTGGGAAAGAACTGCCGGAGAGCCGATCCTGTTAAGAATTCTGGCCGCATTCTGTCCGCTTACCTGTTCCGAACCGACTCCCGTAGCTTCCTGAAACCATCCGTTCCAGGATACTATCTCCCCTTCGGGTGTATATTCAGCTTCTCCTCCCGGATACGATTCCCTTACTGATGAACCGGGTATGCCTACTGAAGGAAGCAGGGTCCAGGTTACAAGAAAACCGCTGCCAGTCGGGTAAATTTCTTCTATATAACCCTGATGGTTCTCAAGCCTGGCACTTTTCTTTCCGGAGGCGGAAAGGTGATTGACAGGGCAGTCGATACACTGCCTGGAATTACCGTAGAACTGAAAGCAGTATGAGATACCCAGGGATTTTCCCTGCCACATCACCTTTGTATCCTTCATGAAAACAGCCTGTAGCTGGGAGAAGTCGGGAAGGTCCGTTTCATCCATACGCAGCTTATCCAAATCGATTTTCTTCAGTTTTTTTCCGAAAGCATCGATTGCTTTGTAGGGAACTTCCCTCTCATCGTTCCATGCGGCAAGAAGTATGAAACCGTTATTCAGGATCGAAACGTGAGTGTCGTTGAAACACTCTTCAAAAGGCCGGTCCGATACAAGCAGTTCTTTTACTTCATCGTCTGTGTTGCTTGTAACTATTGGAGTTGCCGACTCCTCCGGTCCGAAAATTGCTAAAACAGTGGCTGAAAACCCGGTAGCAGCTGTTTCAAGGGCCTTCTGAAGAGAATCCTGATCCGGCTGACCTGCAAGAAGCAGGTCCAGTTCGCAGAGCAGGTTCTGCAGCCTGTGTTCCCCATGGGTGGCCCTGAAGTGTTCGTATTTCATCGATAATGCAGGCATCACGGAATCGGCCTGCTGTTGAAGAGTATCCGCATCACCTCTCCATGGAGCCACAAGGACCAGGTGTCCTGAGGGGTAAACCAGGCATTGTCCCCTGAGGCTCAGAGGTGCGTGATCTTCATCCAGATCAACCCAGATCGGGAAATGAAGGTTTTCGGGATTAAAAATGCTGCTTGTTTCGAAATGCTCAGTATCAATCTCCACATTGACAGTGCATATGGGAACATAACCCATGGTTGAGCGGGTCATAAGAACCGCTGCTTCAAGCTTAAGAACATCAACAAGGAAAGCAAGCAGGTCCTCAGGTGCTTGAACTTTCATTTCCGCAAGCCGCTCAAGCTCCCTGACAGGGAATACCAGACCTTCAGGCTGTCTGATAAATGTGTAGTCAATTCCTCCAAAGCTGTTCGGCGTGCGGGAGAAAATGAGCCGTAGCCCTCTGCCCGTTTTGTCCAGAAGGGTTACGTGACCACTTGATTTCAGGGAATCACCCGGCAGTGAGGATATGAGCTCGCTCTGTGAAAGCTCCCAGGGGGTATACCCGAGGAGACAAACGAATCCCGGAGATACCACCGGAAGATTTCTCTCGGGGATGAGTCTTATCACAGGCACTGAAGGATTGTAAAGATCATCATCATCTATATCCAGATAGTAGACGAGAACTGATGAGTCTGAATCCATGCGGGAGGCTGCAGAATAGGTGGTTGAACAGGGAGTGAACCGTACCATTCTGAATTCCTCTGAAAGGGGCCAGGTGCTGAGGAGTTCTGCGATATTACTTCCTGCAATATCAGGAATGTCCTTTGAAGCATCACCTGGAGAAGTACTCACCACGCTGTCAATCACTTCATCAGATAAGGATATTCGAAGAAGCATTTCCGTCGGTTTCAGCACATTTCTCCAATCTTCCAAACAGCCAGTGGATATTCTGTTTCTTCAAACTCAGGTAAGAACTATACCTTGATGACAGTCTCCGGTTCAAGCCCCGTTTTTATTAAATACTTCCATCTGCTCAATAATATAATACCGCATACATATACTCAGGATTATAAGGTGCTGCCGAGAATCCTGCAGGGGTGTACTCCGGGATCGATTTCTGATCTGAATCCTTCCTGTCCCGAGTCGTGTTCCACTCGACTTCTCAACGCTGAAAGTGTATTCTTCCAGATGATCGTATCCCTCTTTGCAGCTCCATAAGGATGGGGTCCAGGAGATGTTCACCTACCTTCATCTGAAACCTTCGGTTATATCTGAGGGGGTTAAGTAGTGTAAATGCAGCAAAGCAATTCAAATGGAAAAGTTACTTCCCACCAGTTAGACAATCGAGCGGAAAACACCTCGAATTCAGAATTCTTATACAGTGAAATAATCAACCAGATGGAAGAAGCTGTTCATGTGGTGGACAGTGACCTGAAACTGGTACTGTTTAACAATACCGTGAGGGGATGGTCAGATAACTTCGATATTCCTGTGTCTCGACAGGGAATGAGTCTTCGCAAATTCTGTCCATTTCTATCTGAAGCGGTATTCGATGAGTATAGAGAAGTATTCGTAACCGGTGAACCTCATTTTACACCTGAATCCTGTATTATCATTGACGGCTTGGAGCACATCAGGGAAACCCACAAGATTCCTATAAAGGAAAATGGCAGGACAGTGTATGTCATTACGATTATCCGGAATATTACAGACAGCGTAAGAACCAGAAACATGGCAACATCACTCTATAGAATTGCACGCACGCCATTTATTTCGTCTGACAGCAGAGAGTTATATCGTGAACTCTATGGAATTATCAAAGTTCTATTTCCGGCAGCGATATTCTCCATCGTTCTTTATGATAAAAACACCGGCACATTAAGTGATCCCCTGACAGGTGAGCTGCATGGCGACGTAACTTCGGCAGATCCTGTGGTTGAAGAACTTGAGCAGCATGTGATCAGAACCGGTAAGACTGTCCTGATATATAGCAACAGCGCTCTGGAAAGACTTAGGAATAGTGGCGAAGTGAAATCCGCAGGGTCACTGATTTCTGCATGGATAGGCACTCCACTGCGCATAAATGCAGAAACAGTCGGAGTTCTTTCACTGAAACCAAATAAGCTTGGTATGCAGTTTACTGAGAAGCACAGGGAAACCCTCGAATTCGTATCCGACCAGGTTGCGATGTTGATTGAAAGAAAAAGGATGCTTGTCTCCCTGCGGGAAAGTGAGGAGAAATATAGAAATCTGGTAGAACGCGCGAGCGATGGTATTGTTATCATCCAGGATTCAAGGATAGTATTCGCGAATAGGGAGCTTATCAGAGTACTCGGTTTCGAAACAGATGAAATAACGGGCTTTGAATTCGGGAAGTTCTTTTTTTCACAGGAAGATACAGTAAAATTCGAGGCTGACACTAATGTGAACGAAG
>DAOWFD010000104.1 GCA_030638185.1 Candidatus Aegiribacteria sp. | reverse complement strand
GGCTTCAGCACCATGCTTCCCAGGTTCTCCCCCGAAAGTTCGAGTATCAGTTTTCCTTCATCGTCTTTCAGAAGGCGGGGCACATTTCTTTCATTCCGTTTTCGCTGCTTTTTTCTTACGTAGAAGATAGCCAGCACATATAGAACTGCAAAGGACAGGATGGCTGGAAGGACCGGGACAATCCCCTTGAGTAGTATCAGAATCGCAAGCAGTATCCCATGCAAAAGGAATAGCATTCCCATGACCATGGACATCTCCTCCGAGAACTCCCTGCCGGCTGAGAATAAAGAGATCCTCTTCATCTGGGAAGCCAGCCACGGCAGGAAGGGAGAAGCAACACCGATTCAGAGATCTCTACCGGTGTCTGAACGTTGAGATGCTGCTGTGGTGCTGGCGTGGCCTGAACAAGGATGCAGCCAGTGGAGTAGACGGTATCACGAAGGCTGACTATGAAGTTGACCTTCGAAGTAACATTCAGAGACTGGTCAAACGACTGAAAGAGAAACGCTACCGGACCAAGCTGGTCCGTCGTGTTTACATTCGCAAGGGAAATTGCGGTGTAAGGACGCTGGTATCCCTGCGGAGGAACCGGATGCAGGAAAACTGCACACCGGGACTGTGCGGGGGGTGTTTCAGGTAACTGGCATTCCTACTGCGAATAAATCACCATATCAGGAAATAAATCAGACTCTGGGTGATCTGGTATCGAGGACTCATCAGATACTGGGCAGCGACTTCATCTGAGCCTACCTGCAGGATTCGTTCGCTGTTGGGGATTTCGATCAGCACAGTGATGTCGATTTCATTGTGGGAGTTATAGATGATCTAACATCGGTCCTGGTTGATTCTCTTCAAACAATGCATCATCAGGTCTATCAACTTGAATCCGAATGGGCCAGGATAATGGGGTTGAGAATAAATCTGTTTTCATGATCTGTTCACAGCCCCGGGAGTACAGAATATTCTGTCTGGGATTATCTATTCAGTACAACGAACCTTCCCACGGCACTGTTGCCCTCTGAAAGAACTCTTACGAAGTAAACTCCGGAGCTCATTCCTGAAGTATTCAAGTTGACAGAATGATTTCCTGCAGACATTTCCGAGTTCAGGATTGTAACAACCGACCTTCCGGAAATGTCGTAAATTGTAATAACTGTTCTTCCCTGCTCAGCCAGTGTGAAAACCACCATACCCTGAGAGGTCATGGGGTTTGGGGAGACCAGAATATCATTTCCGGGAACCGGTTCAGTGGACTCTACTCCCAGACCCTGGCCCCATATGGAATCGCGGTAATAGGCGTCCAGCAGAAGGTCTGCGTTCATTCGCAGGCCATCAAGACCCCTGCCGACAACCCAGCCACCCATGATGTGAAGAGTATCTCCATCCGCAAGTTCCAAAGGTCCCACAGACTGAAGGAATCTGTAATCGAAAACAGGATAACCTAAACGAATGGGGGAATCACAAATAAATGGGAAAGGCCCCGGATTCTGCGGCAAGGTGGCTTCCGGTGTATTTGGATTACCTACCCAGTCAGACATGTATGCCGGCCCGCTGTAAAGACCGTTCAAATCGGGATTTATCCCCCACATGAAACTGTACTTCTCCGTATCAGTTCCCGGGTCACTCTCCCAGTCCCACCACTGGTGGCTGATGGGTATGGGGTATCCGTCAACGTCCGAAGGTCTTTCAATACCGCCACCCGCTTTATCTACCCACACATCAAGGAGTCGCCAGCCCACGAAACCATTACACATCACTGGCATCAGAGGTTCTCCGGAATCATCTTCTGTGCTTGCAGGGCTGTCACTGTCCCACATGTAGCTGAGGTTGCGCGGGACCACCAGGTAAGTGGTATCACCGACCGTATGACTGAAGTGGTAGAAAGGCATTCCCTCTTCGAAAAGAATAACACCGGACTCAGGATCTTCCCTGTACAGAGTATCGCTGGCAACAACCTTTGCCAGAATGGTAAAATGGTCGCTTACGTCGTTTTGATCCACATCGTTGTCAGGAATTCCATCAACACCAATATAGTTGTAGTAGTAAAAAATGTTGTCAGGATCACCGGGAGGAAGGGGATTGTCAGGGTTCTGCCGGTATTCGTAGTAATCCTGCGTACTGGCATCTTCGCCATTATCGAACTCGTACTCGAAGGTTGCTTCGGGGTCGTTGCACCAGATGGCATGTCCATCGTAGTAAACCATATCATCAAGATGGCACTCAACAGTATCTGCGGTAGCAATATCATAGTCACCTCTTATGGCCACGACTAGACCATCCAGAGGAACACCGGGATTACCGTGTTCACTGTGATGGGTCACGGTAAGTTCCGTTGCCATGAAATTATCAAAGCCCTGTATATCCCACGTGTAATTCTGCACAAATACACCAAGACCATATGGTTGATCATTGTACCCGGTATCCCAGTCATCGATACCGTATTCAGACTGTTCGGGAGCATTCGAACCCGGGGTTTCGTATGTCAGGGGATAGCCTTCACTGGGTTTCAACTCCCAGTCGTTGAAATCACTGCAGCTGGCCCAGCAGGCAACTGAATCTCCAAATGTGGTTACCGACCCGAAGCAGCTTGACCAGAAATCACCTATATAGAGATAGTTGTTGAGAGATCCCGACGGCCATTCAAATGATAGATAATTACCCCATGGGTCACCCCACATTCCTATATTAAAGAGGGCCATACCGATATTACCGATATCATGAATCACGAATTCCACAGGTGGTCGTGCATCGGTTTGCCCGACTGGACAGGCAATACTCTCAAGTTCCGAACCTGAACCGATAGAAACAACCAGCAATACGAGAAGCAGTAACAAAGAGCTGTTCTTTATTGTTAATGTTCTCATTGGTTTTCTCCTTCCTCTTAGAAGTACAATCACAGAACGATTATCTAATGACGGTGAACAGTGAGGACCAGCTGTTCTGAGAATCTGAGACTCTAATGCAGTATACCGCAGGTGGAAGATGTGTGCAGGGAATGGTGAGAACTGTTTCAGGTTCTGCGGTGAGTTCCTGTCTGAATACGCTTCTGCCTGCAAGGTCATATATACATATATTTACAGGCATACAAGCAGGATTAATGGAGGGAACCGAGAGTTCAACCGACTGATTGACAGGATTGCCGAGAATATCGAACTTCATCTCCCCTCTCTCCTCTGCCTCTTCAATTCCTTGACTTCCAGTGGGATTGCGCTTGTAGTAGATTTCGCGATTCCCATCCCGATGATCAATCCAAACTACATGGACACAACTCCCCGATGCTGCAATAGAAGGTCTCCATGAATAAAAACCATCGTTATCACTAAGTCTTAAATCTGAATCCCATGTTGCACCATAATCGGTAGAACGTTTATAGTAAGTCTCAAGATTCCCATCACGATCATCTCGCCAAGCCACATGGATATTGGATTGCAGAGCTGTAATGGACGGAACGTAAGAACTGCCAAGGTCATCGGTAAGCCTGAAATCAGGATCCCAATTTACGCCATTATCAGAGGAGTGTTTATAGTATATTTCCCAGTTTCCATTACGTTCATCACACCACACAACATGGACATGATTACCTGATGATGCCACGGAGCAATAATTCGAAGATTCGGGCAGATCTGAAAGCCTCACGTCTGTTTCCCAGCTCACTCCATTATCTGGAGATCGCTTATAGTATATCTCAAAATGAAGATCACGACTATCAATCCATACGACATGAACATAGTTACCAGAAATCGCCACTGAAGGTCGACAGGAATGGTATAGTACATCAGAAAGTCTGACATCAGTTTCCCAATTAGAACCGCCATCCGTTGAACGTTTGTGATAAATTTCCATATAAGAACCGCGCCAATCCTCCCATACTACATTGACGTATGAACCCGAGACTGCGACAGATGGTCGCCAGGACCATGCAGGGTCATTCGATAGATTGGTATCAACTCCCCAAGAGGTTCCTCCATCAAGTGAACGCTTATAATAGAGTTCTCTATTCCCATCCCTATCATCTATCCATACAACATGAACGGAAGTGCCTAAAACGGCAATAGAAGGGAAATAGGAACTATCCGGATCATCTGTGAGCCTTACATCTGTTCCCCAATTTATTCCTCCATCAATTGAATTTTTGTAATATATTTCGTCGTTTCCATCACGGTTATCGAACCATACAACATGAACAGTATCGCCATCTGCAGTTATACTCCATCCGTTGTTAAGCTCAGTATGGGAAGTCGAATCATCATAAGTAAGTCTTACATCAGGCTCCCATTGGGCAGAAAGGGTAGGTACTTGAAGAAGCATAACCATCAACGAAAAGAAGAATATTAGAAAATATTTCATACAAGACCTCCCTTAGGGTATAACAACCACTACTAATTATGCCTACCATTTTCTTTGCTGAATGTCAATTGTAGTCAATTCGCGGTAGGAATGTCGTTTACCCGAAGTACCCCCCGTACAATCCCTTTCTATTACCCATAAGTACCATACATATAGGAATCAGCTTCCAGTGTAATATTCCTATCACTTATTTGCAGTTTCTTCATCTTCACCTGTTCCCAGGATACACAGGAGATGACCTTCATAGAATCTTGTTCCAGCCGGCGGGAGTTTTCCTGTAGCCCGACATCTCCAGCGTGAGTTCATCACCGTCCCATTCGGGGAACCTTACCGCCCTGCAGCCCCGATATCTCAGGTACCCCTCAAGGGTTTCAAGGAACCTGTGAGCC
>DAOWFD010000029.1 GCA_030638185.1 Candidatus Aegiribacteria sp. | reverse complement strand
AGGGGGATTCATCTTGGCCAGTGTTCCGTACTTAAATAGAGCATCCTCGCAAAGGGCTATATGATGGGGTGTAACATCTATGGTTACATCGGCGGAACGAAAACACTCCGCCCGTGCAAGTTCAACACTTCTGGGCAGGGAAAGATGAGTCAGGTGAAGATGCCCCTGCGAATTCGATGCGATCTCCATGCATCTCGCGACATCAGCTGTTTCCGCTGCACAGGGTATTCCCCTTACGCCCAGCTTCCGGGAAACGGAACCCGTGTTCACTGAACCTCCAGCAAGCTCCGTTACTTCGGGATGTTCAATTATAACCCCGTCAAATTCATAAACCGTATTAAGCGCATCCAGAAGAATACCCGAGTCATGCACGGGATCTCCATCATCGGTGAAAGCGCATGCGCCGGTTTCATGAAGTTCAAGGAAGCTTACCGATTCTCTTCCGGATCTTCCTCTTGTAACGCATGGAACCGGAACTACATTTGCAAGCCTGCAGCGTGCCGCTGCCTGCATAAGGTTCAGAACGGACTCCGGTGTATCCATTGGTGGAGATGTATTGGGCATTACACCAACAGTTGTGATACCACCTGCTATCGCAGCTTTCAGGCCTGTTTCTACGGTTTCTGAATCCTCTCCGCCAGGTTCCCTGAGGTGGACATGCATATCCACAAGCCCGGGAAATACCCATTTGCCGGTTCCGTCTATCTCAATGGCGTCCAGGTGTTGCTGAAGCCCGGGGCGGGCGGCTTCGATCAAGCCGTCTGATATCAGAAGATCTCCTGTGAAATCCCTGTCCTGTTCGGGATCCAGTATTCTGGCGTTTCGAATTACATAGCGTTCCAGAGGTACATCACCCTTTCAATTCGGAATAATCTTCCCCGCCTTCGACCAGTTCGCCTCGATCCGGGGCAGATGCAGCGGTATATTCAGATCTGATAGCCGTTTTGCGGCGTTCAGGCGAGGCATTCCAGTCATCCCTCCGGAGTATTCTATCGATAACTTTCCGTCCGGTTCCCGCTGAATTGAACGCTTCGAAGAACCTCAGTGCCCATGCTTCCGTTTCATCGATTATTCTGTTCCTGTATTTTTCCGGTAGACCCATGATCCGATGATGGAACGGAAGATTTGCCTTCTTATAGTTCCCGGAGTTGCGAGGGTAATCCATTCCGTCCGCCCATGCAACGATCTCCTCCCAGAGATCAATCGGGATACCTTTGTCCGAACTTTTAATGTAGCTTCCGTTCTCAATCACTGCGTTTCCGCTTACCGGATCCATTTCCAGTCCGAAGACAATGTTCTGCCAGAGTGTCCCCACATTTCCCTTATTGATACCGTACTCCTTGAAACGTCCAACCTTATCAAGGGGAGTACCACTTATTCCGTGCTGGGCGATAACGCATCCATACTTTGAAATGGCATTAGCTATTTCATCTGTTCTGGAGAGGTCAATTCCTTCATCCTCACCTTTTGATGAATCGTAAGTACCGTGTTTGGAACCATTGGAGATAGCCAGGAAATCAGGGAAAATACCCCAGCTGTTAAGTCCTCCGATGAAATACTCAGCTTCCTCTACGGTTGTCAGAACACCGGCTCCCTTTATTTCACCTACCTCTGCTTCAAGCCCTATGTAAGGCGGAATGTGCATTGCAAGGTCACGGGTGAATATGAGGTTTTCGTAATCATGGTTGTGGGATGCATCAATCGCTACAGATGTCCATCCCATGGATATTGCGTCCGGAACGGTTACAATCGATTCATCTCTGTCAGCGGATGACTTGATGGCATAGTGATCCATGTGAAGAGCGTAAACCAACCCATCGCATAGAATGTTTGAGTACTGCATGGCAAACCAGGGCAGATTTCTGAAGTTGACACCGGTGTAAGTAGCTTCCGACTTGGCAAGCTCCAGAACCACGAAGGAATCAACCTCTCTTGCGGCTTTAAAAATTCCGAATGCGCTTAACGGGTTGCGAATATTCGCTGCCATTACAATGGCGTTTTCCTCAATCGCAACTGCAGCAATATCCCTCATGCTTACCAGGGCACACCTGCTGCCGGGTAGCGCTCTTCTGACATTCAATGGCCTTAGCTCAAGAAACTTGTTGTACTCTCTGGTTTCATTCATTTCAATCCTTTCATATTTGACCGAGCAGTTCAAGAGTGTTAATATGCTTGAAACCGCAGCTGAGAGGTATGGTAAATTGGATAACAGATTCCCGGGAAATAAAACCACAAGACTTATGCTGGCATTTATCGTATTTATAATTCTATCGATCCGGTTCGGTTTTGCTCTGGATTCTCCCGATATCCAGCTGGCAGGGGATATTCTAATTCTGGCAGCGTCACTGCTTTATCTTGCCGGAGTTCTTCTACCGATACGAATTGCCTCCATAAAGGATCGCTTCAGCGAGGAAAAATGGCTGTTTCTGTTTTCATTCCTCTATATTGCGGCCATTATAGCCTTTCTGATTAAAATGCTTACTTCTGGGAGTATTTCTTCTTCGACCGCTTTCAGTGCGATAATAATGATCTCATTCGCCTACAGCATTCTATGCTCAATCAGGGTGCTGCTTGCCTCGTTCGGATCATGGGCTCTTGAGCATCTTTCTCCGTCTGCCATACTTCCGGTCTCATTCGCCATCGTCATAGCATTCGGCACTATGATGCTGATGCTTCCGAATTCAACCCCTGAAGGTCGTATCGACTTCGTCGATGCTGCTTTTACATCAACTTCAGCAACATGTGTTACCGGGTTGATAGTACGT
>DAOWFD010000082.1 GCA_030638185.1 Candidatus Aegiribacteria sp. | reverse complement strand
GCACGAATTATAGCCAGAGGTATCACCCATTCGCCGGTCCTACGGATGCTGAATCCTGAACCGGAAACCAACATAGTTATAGCGGAAACCCCTGAAGGCAAGGCAGGAATTATAGCTGATGCCCTTGAAAGCCTTGAGATAGGCTGCCTGGCCCTTTCACCGTCAACACTGAGATTCGTTACTCATCTTTCTCTTTCCGAACGGTCAGTTAAATATGCTGCCGACGTTCTGTCGGCATTTGGAGGATAACATGATCACAGGAGTTATTGGAACAGGGCATCTTGGCTATCATCATGCAAGGATACTCGGAGAAATAACCGGCAGGACAGTTCCCATATTCGATACGGATGTCGAAAGGATGAAAACGCTCTCTTCTGAACTTGATATCAGGCCATGCGGAAATCTGGATTCCCTTCTTGAAGAATGTAATTCCGTTGTTGTAGCTTGTCCTACTTCAAGCCATTATCATGTTGTAGTCAAAGCTCTGAAAGCCGGCGTACACGTCCTTGTGGAAAAACCCATCGCTGCGAGTACTGCGCAGGGGCAGGAAATGGTTGACCTGGCCGAGGATAAGAATCTCATACTGGCAGTTGGACATGTTGAACGCTTCAATCCGGCGATACTGGCCGCCGCAGAACTTATCGACGACCCCCTTTTTGTGGAAGGTCACAGAATGGCTCCCTTCAATCCAAGGGGAACCGATGTTTCCGTAGTGCTCGATCTTATGATACATGATATCGATCTTGTACTTTCCTTTGTCCGTTCTCCGGTAGTCTCGGTTCAGGCCTCAGGTGTACCTGTTCTGAGCAACAATGTTGATATCGCCAGCGCAAGGATACAGTTCGAGAACCGTTGCGTGGTCAATATGACCGCCAGCAGGATATCCAGGGAACAGGTAAGGAAACTCAGGTTCTTCCAGCCCAGGAACTACGTCTCAGTTGATTTTGCTGCAAGGAAAGTCGAGGCATTCAGGATGGTGAATAAAAGAATCGAGCCGGTATCCGTCGCCGTATTGGAAGGTGATGCTCTTACCTCCGAGCTGAACGATTTCAGAATGTCCTGCGAAACAGGCTGCGCTCCCACAGTACCCGGTTTGGACGGCCTCAATGCCCTCAGATCGGCACAGATTATTTCTGCCAGAATAGAGGAAGCGATGGAAGACTTGCTGAAGGACATACCCGCCGAATGAAGATAGTCATTTCGGCAGGGGACCCTTCAGGCGATGTCAGGGCTGGAGAACTCCTGGAGGAGCTTCAGAAGATAACAACCTTGGAGGTTTCCGGCCTCGGAGGCAATCATATTGAAAAGGCCGGCGGCGAGATCGTATTCAGTCTTGACGAGTATTCAGTAATGGGTTTTGCCGAAATTACATCCTCTCTTGGTAAATTCCGAAGACTTCGCCATGGAATGAGATCACATACGCTCTCCGCTGATCCGGATATTCTGCTTCTGGTTGATTATCCGGGTTTCAATATTCCTCTCGCGTGTTGGGCGAAAAGAAGAGGTTACCGTGTCGTATACTACATCTCTCCACAGCTCTGGGCATGGGGCAGGAACAGGGTCAGAAAGATACGAAGGTCCGTTGACCTGATGATAACGCTTTTCCAGTTCGAAGTTGATTTTTACAGGAAATATGGTGTCCGGGCTGTCTGTTCGGGACATCCACTGGCAGATTCGATCCCAGAACCACTGGAATCCGAACCCTGCAGGGAGATTGCCTTTCTTCCCGGAAGCCGCCGGCAGGAAGTATCACTCCTTCTTGAACCTATGATCGATTCCTTCATCACTCTCAGGGATTCGGGGGTAGTTTCCGGTGCTTCTGTAGCGGTGTCCCCCAATGTACCTCCAGGCTTTTACGAATCCGCGGCGGAAGTAGATGGCGTCAGACTGGCAGATTCCGTGAAGGATGCCCTTTCCAAAGCTTCAGCAGCAGTGGTCTGTTCAGGTACAGCAACCCTGGAAATCGCCATGTGGGGAATACCGTTCATTATTACCTACAGAACCTCTCCGCTGACGTACCTTCTTGCCAGAATGCTGGTCAGGGGGGTTTCGAACATCGGAATGGCCAATCTTGTAACGGGTTCAGAGATCGCCAGTGAGCTCATTCAGAAGGATGTGTACCCTGATAATATCGTCAGGTATGTAAAGCCGCTTCTTCAAGATACCGAAGCCCGAAGGGAATCGCTTAACGGAATAAAGCTGGTCAGGAAAGCACTTGGCGATAAAGGTTCATCCGGAAGGGCAGCCCGGTACATACTCGAAGAAGCTTCAAATGAGAACTCCTGACCTCCTGAGACTTTCCCGGATACTGGGACGGATATTCATAAGGCTGATCGGCCTTTCATGGAGAGTGCGGTACGTCAGGTCCATGCAGGGAAGGACAGGCAGAGCCAGAAACAGGACGACATTTTTCGCATTCTGGCATGGAAGACAGCTGCCGTTTATACATACGCACAGAAACGAGGGGAGTACGGTACTTGTAAGCCACAACAGGGATGGTCAGTACGTAACAAATGTGCTTCATTCCATGGGCTTCAGAACGGTAAGAGGGTCGAGCTCCAGAGGTGGATTAAGAGCCATCCGCGATATGGCAGCTCTGCTAAGGAAAGGAATCGACTGCGCCATAACACCGGACGGTCCCAGAGGACCTGCAGAGACTGTGAAAAGCGGCGTTGCTCATATAGCAAGGCTGGGCAAACGTCCACTGGTACCTATGGGAGCTTCAGGGTGGCCTGCAATCCGTTTCTCATCCTGGGACGGTTTCCTTCTGCCTCTTCCATTCGCGCGGGTGCTGATCGTGGAAGGCAGGCCCATTTCCCCCATGAAAAGAGAAGATGATCCGCAGCAGTGGACGCAGAGGGTTGAGATCGAGCTGAACAGGGTCACTGCCTGCGCGGATCTTCTGGCATCACCTTCCTCTATGTTTATCAGTCGTATCCTCAGAATGCTCGGAGCTGTCCTTCGTCCTCTTGCATCCTTTACCCTTTTGATAAGGCCGGCCCGGGAAAGGAAAGAAAGAAAGGGGTACGTAAAATGGTGCCGCTGCAGACCTGTATGGCTGCACGGATCATCACTCGGCGAACTGAACGGTCTCCTGCCTTACGCCGAATACCTCAAGAGAAATGGCATACCCGTATGGATAACCTGTTTTACGCCTTCCGGACGATCATTCATAGAAAGAATGGGGCTGGAAGGGAGCTACATCCCTCTTGATATTCGTTGCTATGCTGAGAGATTCATCCGGCGGATCAAGCCCAGAGCGTTTATCCTGGCTGAAACGGAGATATGGCCTAACATCATCCTGAAGGTTCTTGAGTCCGGCATTCCGTGCATGATGATCAACGGGAGGCTTTCCGAGAAAAGTGTAAGAGGGTACCGTTTCCTGGGTTCCCTTCCGGCAAGGCTGCTGTCCTGCTTCACCTGTATTCTGACAAGGAGTGATGAAGATCGGAAAAGGTTCCTTTCGATGGGCATCGATAAGAGAATTGTAAGTGTTTCCGGAGATTCAAAAATGTTCGCCGATCACGGTGATCCTCCACCGGAATGGCGTACTGTCCTGAATACAGACAAATCTGTTCTTGTAGCTGGTTCCACAAGAAACGGTGAGGAAGAAGCACTTCTCAAGGCAGTTGAATCGACTTGTTACTTCCCGGTCATAGCGCCGCGCCACCTGGACAGGATAGATGAAGTATGGAATCTGATGGTCCGGATGGGCTTCACTCCGGTTAAATGGTCGGAACTGACTGCCTCAGATAGTAAAACTCTTGTTTTCGACAGCGTTTTAGTAGATGTTCATGGAGTGCTGGCCCAGATGTACGGTACCGGCGATGTCGCATTCGTTGGAGGTACCCTTGTTCCTGTCGGAGGGCACAATGTATTGGAACCTGTCATGCGGGGCGTACCGTTAATTATTGGCCCACATCACAGCAGTTTTACCGGGGTAGTGGATAAACTGACTTCATCGGGTATAGCACATATTGCCTCATCACATGAAGAGATAGCTGATATACTTATCGTGCTGCGTAACAATCCACGGATTAGGGAGAACGTCAGAATTGAATTTGAAAGCATGAAAGGGAACGTGCTTGATGATTTTGTGGCAATGATCAGGCGAACTGGAATTATTGAAACGGACACAATCAGATGAAAAGACCTGACATACTGTTCGGAAAGATAGTATCCCGGGAGGGTGGATACGCATGGGTGGGATGGTTTCTCATGCCCTTCGGATGGCTTTACGGCCTGCTCGCCTCTATCAGACGAAGGTGGTACGAATCCGGAAACAGACAGCTTCACCTTCCGGTACCTGTGATCAGCGTGGGAAATATAGAAGTAGGCGGCACCGGGAAGACACCTGTTACCATATGGCTTGCCAACCGTATAGCAGGAATGGGGTATAACGTATCGGTGGTGGCCCGGAATTTTGGACAACGTACACGGGCCTGCAGAGTCAGATTGGATAATGATGAAGTCAGGAATAATTTCACCGACGAGGTTCTGCTTCTGGCAGAGAGTCTTCTGGGCAGAAGCAGCGTGTATGCGGGTAGATCGAAATCAGAAGCGGCCATAAAAGCCTACCGTGGCGAAAAACCGGACATAATAATCGTTGACGATGGATTCCAGCATCTGCGGCTGTACCGCGATATCGAACTGGTCGTTCTCGATTTCGCAAGCCCCTTCGGGCAGGGAGGTATCCTGCCTTCAGGAACCCTCAGGGAGTTTCCCTCGGTTATTTCAAGGGCACATCACATCTGGATAAATCGCATACCAACGGGCATGTCTCCAGAATGGATCAAAAGGAGAGTTTCGGATTACAACTGGAAAGCTCCCGTTCAGTTCAGCAGGGTGAAGCATACCGGGGTAAGGCTTGTAAGCGGGAAAGTTCTGTCGGGTATTCCGAGGAAAACGGTTCTTGCATTCTGCGGTATCGGCAAACCGGAAAGTTTCCGCAATTCACTTGAGGAAACCGGTATAAGGCTGGAAGGGCTTGAAGTGTATCCAGATCATCATGTTTATTCAAAAGAGGATATCGATAGTTTAAGGGACATTATGGGGAAAACCGGCGCTTCTGCGTTGATAACAACTGCCAAGGATGCCGTTAAGCTTTACAGCATACCTGATACTGAGGATATTCTTGTACAGACCATGAACCTTGAGGTGGAGGGGGCTTTGCCGGAACTGATGAACGATATTCAGAACAGCATAGATATGTACAGAAAAAAGAATAAGAAGACAGAAAAACATGAGTAACGGAGCCATAGAAACCGATGTTCTGATTCTGGGAGCCGGTATGGCCGGTCTGACCTGTGCACTCTCCCTTCCTTCTGAACTTGAGATCCTTCTTGTTAGCAAGATACCAATGCCTACCGGAAGTACTTATCT
>DAOWFD010000367.1 GCA_030638185.1 Candidatus Aegiribacteria sp. | reverse complement strand
TCCGGGAGGATGGAAAAGGATGACAATGGCCTTTGGACGATAGATATTTCCTGGCTGCCCGGCGGTGTCTACAGGTACGCATTCTATGTAAACGGATACAAATGGATAAGGGATCCGGTTAACCCCGAGACCGCTGCATTTGAAGGACGGACCGTTTCGGTTATCATGGTTCAGAAATGAATGAAAGGACGTGATTCTTGGCTTCTGTAAGATTTCAGGGAATCAGTAAAATCTACCAGAAAGACATACTTGCTCTTGCCAAATTCGATCTTGAAGTACGTGACGGTGAATTTCTGGTTCTCGTGGGTCCCAGCGGATGCGGCAAATCCACGACTCTGCGAATTCTGGCAGGACTCGAGGAACCAACTATGGGTGAGGTCTTCATCGATGACAGGAATGTAACTGATATTAACCCCCAGGACAGAGACATCGCAATGGTTTTCCAGAATTACGCTCTTTATCCCCATATGACGGTTTACGATAATATGGCTTTTTCACTGAAAATGAGAAGAATGCCAGCGGATAAAATAGATCAGAACGTGAAGGAAACTGCGGAAATCCTGGGGATCTCCGATTATCTCCAGCGAAAGCCGAGAGAGCTGTCAGGGGGACAGAGACAGAGGGTAGCCCTGGGAAGAGCGATAGTCAGGCATCCTGCCGTTTTCCTTTTTGACGAGCCCCTTTCGAACCTCGATGCCAAACTCAGGGTACAGATGCGGAATGAGTTGAGCCAGCTGCATACAAAGTTGGAGTCTACCATGATATATGTGACACATGATCAGGCTGAAGCGATGACGCTGGGTGAAAGGATAGTGGTTCTGAAGGATGGGTATATTCAGCAGATAGCCACACCGCTGGATCTCTACGATAATCCTGATAACAGTTTTGTCGCCGGATTCATCGGCAGTCCCTCAATGAATTTCCTGAATATTGAGCTGGAAAACGGTGCGATCCATGCGGGTGATATTGTTCTTGAGAATGCTTCCTATGCAGGCATACCGGATGGGGAATACCTGTTCGGAATAAGGCCGGAGGATATCCATCCATCTGAGGGAAGTCGGCTTTCAGGAGGAATTGAGGTTGTTGAAACCCTGGGTAATGAGAATATCATCTACATGAAATTCAACGGTAAACAGTTCGCGGCAAGATGCGGTCCAAAAGTTAAAGCGGTTCCTGGAGAAACGTTCGGGTTCTCCATGGACTTGGGGAGAAGTCATCTGTTCAGTATTGATGGTATAAACATGAAGGTTAATGCAACTTAACAGTCGGATAAATTATATCTAGTTGTACGGTAACAATATATGAGTACTAAAGAAATAGGCCTTGCTTTCTTTGCAGCTTTGAGTGCAAGTGTGCTTTTGACCCCTCTTGCAAGAAGGGTAGCTCTCAAGTACAGGCTTGTGGATAAGCCGGATCGAAGGAAGAGGCATATGATGACTACTCCTCTTCTGGGTGGGATGGCGATCTACCTCTCCTTCGCTATGACTATTATTGCAGGCATGTTGTTCCTTAATGGCACCGGAAGCATGATCTCACTCGGGTGGAGATCCATGTGCGTAATGGTGATCACCGGAGCGGGATTGATGTCGGTTGTAGGGCTCGTGGACGATGTTCTGGGTCTATCTCCCGTTATAAAACTTGCGCTTCATACCGTTGCTGCAGTTCTTGCAGGTTTTGTCTTCGTTACAAAGGGAGCTTTGTTGAGCTTATTCCTTACGGGAAGCAGTTTTGCCTGGCTTACTGCCCCGTTGACCGTGATCTGGCTCGTTGGAATAACCAATTCCGTAAATCTGCTTGATCACGCAGATGGCCTGTCTGCTGGAGCATGCGCCATAGCTGCCATATTCTTCTCAATAGTTAATCTTATTTCCGGCAATTACTCTATCGCGTTCATAAGCGCGGCACTCGCAGGGGCGACAATCGGATTTCTTTTCTACAACTACAACCCTGCTTCTATCTTCATGGGCGACTGCGGTAGCAATATGCTTGGTTTCATGCTGGGTATAATAGCTGTACTGGGTGTTTATACTCCGGAGGGGTCCATCCGGGAAATCGCCATCTTTACTCCTGTATTGATCCTTGCTCTTCCCATGATAGATACAGCATTCGTATTAAGATACAGATGGAAGAATGGAAGACCTCTTTTCGACGCGGACAGGAACCATCTCGCCCATCGACTGATGCGGCTGGGATTATCTCATAATCAGGCCGTCAGAGTTTTGTTAGTTGTAGCGGTTCTTATGGGTACACTGGCCCTTCTACTTCCTACGCTTGCGCCTTATCAGGCAATTCTGCTGTTTGCCCACGCTCTTGGTCTGATCGGTCTCTTTTCATTTTTCATGAACCGTGCTGAAACCAGGGAGATCAGGAAATGAGGAATCTTCCAAGAACAACAATTCAGATCATCATAATCCTGACGATATTGGGATCGATGTTCCTCGTTCATACGAACAGCAGAAGCAGCATACTGGTAAAGGAAGCTATCTATGTCGGAGGTGCGGCACTTGCCCTGCTGCTAGCATCTCTGGGCATCGCAACAGACGGCAGGATCGCCTCTTCCAGGCTCAGCAGGTCACTGGCAGTTTCATTCATTCTTATTATCTCGTGGATGGTCTTCCGCCATTATTCCGGGGTTCAATCCGTCAATGCCTTCAAGTACATGTACAGCACAATTGCCCTTGGAAGCCTCGTTTTCGTCATAGCGACCACATTTACTGAGAAAGCCAGGGATATCATTCTGTGGGTTATGGTAGTGTCCACTTCTATTCTATCAGTTTACGCTATCCTTCAGTCCCTTGGCATAATAATCTTCCCTTGGGATGCAAGTATTACAAAGATGGCGAGAAGTTCCGGTACCATGGGGAATGCGAACCTTCTCGGGAGCTTTTCAATGGCAATGCTGCCCGCAGGTGCCGGGTTCCTTCTCAGCAGGCTGAGACTTTCAAGATTAAGGTTAGTATCAGCCGCCTGTTTTGCTCTGCTTTGCACAGGTTCGATGCTTGCAAGCAAAACAAGGGGCAGCCTGATAGGTCTGTTCGCTATCGTTGTATTTCTGTTCTTCGTACCGTTCATCAGAAAGAACAGAAGAATACTTGTTCCAATGCTTCTGGTTTTCCTGATTCTGATAGGAGGCTCGGTTATCTTCCTGGGAAACCGAATGGAAGAACTTGCAACTACTGAAACCGGTACTTTTCAGGTAAGGAAGCTCATATGGTCCGGCACACTTTCCATGATACAGGGGAATCCAATCCTGGGATACGGTCCGGGTTCATTTCAGATAGTATTTCCACAGTTCAGAAATCCCGAGTATTTCCTTCTAGGTGTCAGCCATAATACCCTTCATGCTCATTGTGAGTATCTTGAGATACTGGGTGATACCGGGATCATAGGACTCTTGTTGTGGGTGGCTGCAGTTTACTCAATCTTCAGGATAGTATACAGAAAAAGAGAATCCATTTTCCCACACAACGATGGCAGGGAGACATCAGGTAAATGGCTGGCTACTGGAATAATCGGCGGTATAGTGGCTCTACTGGCTGAAGCTACGGTATCGGTGGCCCTTCGATGGCCTCCATCTGCGTTACTTTTGGCGCTGTTCACAGGTCTGCTTCTTGCGTCCATCCCTTGCGGATTAACTCTTCTTAAGGGTGCCAGGAGATATGGCCTTGCAGCTCTCCTTCTTATGACTGCTTTTCTTCTTGGAACCGTTGCTTTTCCCGTCTACCTCAGAGCGATGAGATCCGGGAGGGAGCTATTCAGAGGAAAGGATATGTACCTTTCCCAAATACACCTGGGAATTGAAAATGCAGTGAATGCTGCTGGTGAATGGCGGAACACCGGGAACCTTGAGGCTGCGCAGAGGGCACTCTACTACTACGATAATGCGATGTATGCTGCGGACAGCGCAATAGCATGGTGCGAAAAATGTGTTGAGACCAATCCTGATGAGCTTGGAGGATGGTACGCCCTTGGCAGTTCATACATATCAATTGCAAGGTTGTATCAGCAAATTTCGCCGCCAGTGACGAACATCCTCCTTACGAACGGAATGGTTGCAGAGGATCACGAAGAGGCTGATCGTTATATGAGACTTGGTCTGGCAGCCTACGATTCGCTTACAAGGATGGCTCCGAATTATGCTGAGGTTCATAATAATCTTGCTCTTGTATGGATAAGTCTTGGATATCCTGACAGCGCCCTTGCTTCGTTGCGGAACGCATGGGATCTTCATGCCCAGAACAGAGGCTCATACGCGCAGAGGATCACGATCCTCACCCCCCTTACGCAGTCCCTGGATGGTGTATATCTGAAGTGGCAGCTATCAATGGGGGCGATCAATAGACTGGCAGAAGAGAACATCTCTATAGACGAACGGAATTCTCTTATGAGAATGCTGCTGTTCCATTACGGTACCATGTTCCTTAGACATCAAGACTCGGCTGACAGCCTTAACCGTGAACTCAACAGCCTCTTAATCAGCAGCATTCCAGAAATTGCTTCTGAAATAAATGAATACACTGATATGCAGATCGAGCGGATGCAGGAAGGTCTGGATCTCCTTCAGCGGCTAGAGGAGGGAGATACTGCTGGAGTACTGGAGGATTTAAGCAGTATTCGGCAGGATGAACTCGATATCCTTCCACTACACAGAGCAGTGAAGGGATTTATTCTAGCTTCAGAGGGTGATCTTGAGGGGATACAGACGATCAATGAGATCCTGAACAGCTTCAGTTATAGTAATTTTAACAGTATAGTCGCCTGGCCAATGGAAGTCTCGCAGATGATTGACGAATTGAATAAAGCGCTCCTGAGTACCGGGCTGGATGAATACGATGAGAAGCGGATATACCTATCCAACGAAGTCAATATGCTCAGATTAGACAGGCGCATATTTGAACTTACGGTTTTCATAGAATCCTCACTCTCTCCGCAGGATGCAGTTTTCAGCGTCAGAGATGAATTGGAAATTCTATGGGAACGTATTGGAGGTCCTCTGTACTGCTTCATGAAGATAAGGGATGATCAGACCGGAGCCCCGGTT
>DAOWFD010000371.1 GCA_030638185.1 Candidatus Aegiribacteria sp. | reverse complement strand
GCAGTCATCAGAGTATCCATTACTGAACCATCTGCGTGGAAGAGAAGCAGCATGGGTTCGGAGCGGGGCTCAGGGGCAATGCACACGAAACCCTCGCCGGCCGCGAAGAGCATCGGGAAAAAGTCGATTCTGATAAGATCCCTTCTGAACTCGTTCATATCTCCAAGATTAATCAGATACTGTTTGCCGAAATACTCAGTGCTGCATACGAAAAGGAAGATATTTCGGTAACGATAAAATATTGATTACATGATGGTTAAATGAAAAGAGCAGGTGATTGCCACCTGCTCTATCTTGAAACTACTGAAGGTTAATGACACCCGCCGCAATGATGAATCTCTTCTTCTTCTGAAGTGGAGTCATCACATCCGCAATCGCATCCGGTACAGTCCTTGTAACCTGAATCGGTTTCTTCGCATCCGGTGCAATCTTCGCATTCGGAACCACAGTCGCATTCGTCGCAACTGTCACAGTCTTCCGTGCAACCATCAACAGTACCGCCGCAGCAGCATTCGCCGTCTACGGTTTCGAAATTACCGCAGTCAGGGGTAACGGTATCCTCCTGAGCCTGCGCTATGGCAAAGGTGCCGGCTGCTGCAAGGCATAATACGATAAGTATCGTTCGCTTCATTACTCTTCCTTTTTGTTTGAGTTGCATGGGTGATGGCCATCCGGACCATGACATTCATGTATCTGTTCCGGGGAACAATCTTCCGGTTTACCCTTCAGATTTTCCGGTTTCTGACATTTGCTTTCGCCTGTGCACATTGTTTGTCTCCCTTCGAGGTGCATTCGCTCGGTTTGAATGTTTCGCGTTTGACAGCCAGCTGAGCGAGAAGCTTTACGGAGCTGTCAAGTATTTCTCTGTTAAGACTGTAATGAGTGTAGTATCCGTTCCTGTGGGAAGTAACGAAACCCTTAAGATGGAGAATTCTGAGGTGCTGCGAAACAGCACTCTGGGAAATTTCAAGACGGCAGGCAATGGCGTTCACGCAGAGGGTTTCGTAATCAACAAGAAGAGTGATGATCCTGAGCCTGCTTTCAACGCCCAGTACGCTCATAAGCTCAGCCAGTTCCTTAAGAGTACAATCCTCAGTTTCCATCGGTCTCCATTTCAGTATATAAGTATATACTAATATAGATATCAAATGTAAAGAGTAATCGTATGAAAAGCTTCTACTTTAAGGTCTGATAACAACCTCTTCAGCAAGGTTCATATCTCTTATGATACTTACTGTATCCTCAAGATAACCTTTGGGATAGGTGGGCATGTCCCTGAAGTCAGCCGAGAGGGTTTTATGCGAATGAAAATTCTGGAGAACGTACCGTTTTACCTTTCCGATCTCCCGGAGGAGTTCGATGACATCATCACGGTCTACGATACCGGGAACCATTGTAGTCCTGAATTCGTATGCCGGCAGGGACATGATGATACCGATAGATTCCCGGATATCCGAGAAAACAGCTTTTTCCCCTGTAGCCTTCAGGTACTTTGAGGGAGAGCTTTTAAGATCCATCGCGATGTAGTCCGTATGATGGAGCACCTCTTTCAGCTCGCGGGGCTGAGTTCCGTTGGTATCCACTTTTACGGAAAGGCATGTTTCGAATTTAATACTCTGGATAAGATCAACGATACCACCGTAAAGAAGGGGTTCTCCTCCTGTTATGGTTACGGCCTCTATGAAGCCATCCCTCAGTATAAGCTCTTCGATTACTTCTTCATGGGTAAGTCTGAATTCTTCATCCAGCATATCGGGTCTTACAAGTTCAGGATTATGGCAGAAGGGACATAGAAGGTTGCAGCCGGATATGAATATTATGGATGATAGCTTACCTGGATATTCGATCAGGCTGGTGCCCGTGAGGGATCGGATCAACTATCAGCCTTTTCTTCTGCTTTGTTCAGTGTAATGTACTTCCGCTGAGAGAATTCTTCTCTTTTTCCTTTATTCCAGCTCTGAACCGGCCTGTAGTATCCTACGATCCTTGAATAGACTTCGGTTCTAATAACTTTTATGCGATTTTCTCCTTTGATTTCAGACATTTGTCGAAACCTTTCCAATGTTGAGGAAGAGACTTCTCTGAGTCTCTGAATCAATTCTATCAATTTTTATGTAGCTGCCTTCGGGTAGCTGTTCATATTCGTCAGCATTAACAATCTCACCGAATTCTGCAAGCTCTTCAGCGGTATGAGGGTAAGGGCACAGGAATTGTTCTCCGGCTATATACCCGTGAATAGGACAGATTGAGAAAGTGGGTGTGAAACTGAAATACGGTAGATGGAACCGTGAAACAATGGATTTCGCCAGTTTTCTTACCATTCTCCAGTCGGTAATTGCTTCACCGATAAATACGTGAACAACCGTCCCGCCGGTGAACATGGTCTGAAGAGGATCCTGATGCTCAAGAAGCCCGAAAATATCCATCTGCTCATTAACCGGCAGATGGACTGAATTGGTGTAGTACGGATCAGAGCTGCCCATGCAGTAGATGTCGGGGAATTCACTTTTATCTTTTCTGGCAAGGCTGTAGGAAGCGCCCTCCGCCGGGGAAGCCTCAAGATTGTAGAGATTTCCGGTCTCTTCCTGGAATTCCGTGAGCTTTTTCCTCATGAAATCAAGGATCTTGATTGACCATCTGCGGCTTTCTTCAGTGGCGATGCTCTCTCCGAGAAAGTTCATGCAGCATTCATTCATTCCAATAAGCCCGATGGTTGAAAAGTGATTGCTCCAGTACTGCCCCTGATCCGCCTTGATCGTTCTGAGATAGTGGCTTGTATATGGATAGAGACCCTGTTCCGTAAGCTTCTCGATCAGGTCACGTTTCAATTCAAGGGATTCCCTTGCGGCTTCCATTACTGTGGCAAGACGACTGAAGAACTCATCCTCATCCGCTGATGTATATCCGATTTTCGGAAGATTGATGGTAACTACTCCAATGGATCCTGTAAGCGGGTTCGAACCGAAAAGACCGCCACCTCTGCTGCGGAGTTCTCTGTTATCAAGCCTGAGCCTGCAGCACATGCTTCTTGTGTCATCGGGGCTCATATTGGAATTTACAAAATTGCTGAAATACGGCACACCGTACTTGCCTGTCATTTCCCACAATGGTTTCAGATCATCATTATCCCATTCGAAATCCTTTGTAAGATTGTACGTGGGTATAGGGAAAGTGAATATTCTTCCTTTGGAGTCGCCCTCCATCATCAGCTCCGCGAAAGCCCTGTTAATCGTATCCATCTCCTGCTGGAAATCGCCGTAGATTGCATTTTTTAGCTCCCCGCCGATAATAACTTTCTGATCACTGAGGGTTGATGAAGGTTTTAGATCCATCGTTATGTTGGTAAATGGAGCCTGGAATCCAACCCTTGTAGGGATGTTAATATTGAAGAGGAATTCCTGGAAGGCCTGCTTGACCTGTGGATAGTCCAGTTCGTCATACCTGATGAAAGGCGCCAGAAGGGTGTCAAAATTGGAGAAAGCCTGAGCTCCCGCAGCCTCTCCCTGAAGGGTATAGAAAAAATTGACAATCTGTCCAAGGGCTGTTCTGAGATGTACAGGAGGAGAGGATTCGGTTTTTCCCCTTGCCCCTCTGAAACCCTCTTTCAGAAGGGTCATGAGGTCCCAGCCGACGCAGTACGGGCCAAGAATTCCAAGATCATGGATATGGAAATCACCATTTATCTGAAACTCCCTTATCCTGGGAGTATAGATCTTGCTGAGCCAGTATTTTCTTGTTATCGAAGATGACATGTAGAAATTGAGTCCCTGAAGGGAATAGTTCATGTTGGAATTTTCCTTGACTCTCCAGTCGACTTTGCCAAGGTAATCCGAAACGGTTTCCTCCATTCCGCTGAGCAGATGATCCACATCCCTGGCTTCGTTCTTTTTCTCTCTGTAGAGAATAAATGCTCTCGCGGCCGAAGTCAGCTTTCGCAGAACAAGTGTTTCTTCAATAAAATTCTGAATATGCTCAACGGTTGGAATTGAACCGTTTTTGAAATAGTTCATATATAGGCTGGCTTCAACCTGATCTGATATCTCTCCTGCATCAGCATCGGTTGATGAAGATTTCAGTGTTCGTTCGACAGCCTTTTCAATTTTAAGCTTGTTGAAGCTTAAAATCGTACCGTCACGCTTGCGAATCAGCCAGTCCATGGTTTACCCCGAAGCAGCAGAATCAGTTCTCTGAAAAGAAACCGCCAGTAAATATTATCAAGTAAAGAAGCGGGTATTCAATGTGGTCGTCTGTATTCGGATTTCCACCTGTCGAGTATATTTTCTTGCTCTCGTGTGTCAAGTGAAAAAGCACAACATCTGGTGTTAAAGCGACAGCCTTATATCTATATATTGAGCTATATGCAAGATAGCAAATAGTCTGCGAAAACTGAGCGGGAATTGTCAGCAAAGGTGGAAAACAGCCTGGCTTACACCTGCTGTTTCATAACATATTGCTGTGAAATGAGAAAATGCTGCCGTCAGCGGAAAGATCACCAGCATCCGGGGTCTGGATATTCATGGAGTTATCGGTTCCGTTTATATCTCTTGTCTTCATCGGTTCTGTCGTGGGTGAAAGAATTAGTCTGTGGACGATTGCCGGGCTTCTTCTGGTAATCAGCGGCATTGTTCTGCAGGGGATGCGTAAAAGGGAGTAGTATTTACATCTCCTCCCAGGTGTCGAATGCATCGATCTTATCCAGGTATACACCGTCAAAGCCGCAGTTCAGTATTCTGCCAAGGTACGAATCAGAAGATCCGAAAATAATTTCCTGCCACTGAATGTCCCAGTATTCAATAAGGTAGTTGCCTTCCCACTCAGGATTCTCATCTTTGAGCCAACCGGGAGGATTGCTGTTCCAGTCAGACTGCCAGTAATACCTGTAATCCTCCGCTTCACCGATACTCATGTAGGCTAGTACGATGCGTGAACCGCCACCCTGTTTGCTCTGGAGCTGGTTTATATCGGAAGGGGTGAGCTGCTGGTCGTCCCAGAATAAGTCTACTATGAGCAGGTCGTAATCCGTTTCCGCAAGTGAATTGATGAAGTCTTCGCTGCTGCTGTACTGACCCGGGTTAATCAGGTAGAGAAAGTTCTGCGCATCCACCAGTTCTGTTACATCATTTTGATTAATGTTCCAGGGCTCCACAGGATAATTAGGGATATTATCCAGTGCCCTTTGATCGGCAGCGAAAGATGTGTAACCGGCATCCTGGCACCACGCATATGAACTGTCTATCTTCCAGTGAGTTTGACAGTAGTCAGTAACCAGAATCGTTTTTCCGGAGCCTAGTCCAAGATCAAGGAAGGACATCATCAAGGACGTCTCATCCGATGGAGTAGCTGTATCATCGCTATTATAGCCGAAGAAGAGATCCTCCCTGCCAAAGCCGTCAACAGCACCGATGTAAGAGATATCCACAGAACCTTCAGGCTCTCCATTTTCGGTTATCAGTTCATGACCGTTCTGGGGAACGATTATAAAGGATGGTGAAATGCTCTTCGACCAGGAGCTGATGTTCTCTACCAGATCCCGCATCTCGTTCCTGTAGTTTATAGAAGCTGATTCATCAGGACCACTGTCGGTTACACAGCCGGCAGAAAGCATCACAACTGATGTCACAATGTATCCGAATCTTGATATTCTCATGATCACTCCTTTACTTCCATAGGTCTGGGTCTGACAAGGGGTTCCTATTATCTGTTTTATCGATCGAATCAAGTAACGATCCAATTTCGGTAAGGCTGTCTGAAATCTGGCGAATAGCTTCCACGTCATCATGAATGCAATTCATAATTCTCATGTCCTGAGTAGTATAACGCCCGGAGCGCAGAATGCTCCAACGACGTCTATCAAGCCGTGATTCTCTGTATGGAACCATAATATGATGAAAGGATACTCCTGTCAAAGCCCTGAGTGAATACCGAATGCTTGGGTTTTATCGGATTAAAGAGATGACATAACTGAAAGTTCATGAAAAAGGGGAGCCGAAACTCCCCTTTACACCGCAGAACTTTGACTTAGCGTATACTCCTCATAGAAGGAGATCCGTTCCCATCAAGGGGACTGCCGAAACCGGCCTTGATCTCACCCCAGGTACTCGGGGTCAGACTGGTTGGAGTAGTGTAGTCACCTACTTCTATTTCATGAACCTGTTCTGTGATGAAATCAGCGAAGAAAAGGGTCTCGTTATCGCCAACAGCATTCTCTCTACCACAGGAAAGCCCTATAACATAATGATCAGTCGGCCAGCTCAGTAAGGGGATACTCTCGACAAAAGAACCATTGATCTGATAGACCTCAATAGTATAGTAGGGATCTGTTCTGAGAATGAACAGGTGTTCCCATCCTACAGCGGTTCCCATGTTTAGAGCATTGGGAATTGATGTAAATACGTTGTGTGAAGAACCATTATAGTAAACAACATCCGGGTTTCCATAACTGCACAAATAGACGTAGTTGTTGTCCCAATCCACCGAACATCCCTCGGTGACGTCAGCTATAGTGAAGTAATCCGGTAGACAAGTATAGTAGGAGCCGTCGGCAGGATCGATCATCTTGGTAAAGGGAGATTCATAATCATTCATCAGGAGGTACTTCGTTCCGAAATCTTCGAAACCATAGCCGATATCATAGACCCAGTATAAATTAGACGCTGCCGTTTGCCAGGTAGCGACTATCATTGTTGCTGGTTCCATGGTCGTGTATTTAACGTCATACATATTTTCAGGTCCTGCTACCCAGATCATACCGGTATCCCAGTCCTTCGCCAGGCCTCGAACTCCATAATATGGTTGACCGGTAAGGGGTTGACTGCGAATGATATCACCCGGTGTTGCATGAGCCAAGGAAGCAACGAGTAGTACAAAGAACACTACGGTAAGGTTTTTCATATTCTCTCCAATCATCTTTTCAATGTATCGAACAATAACCTTTTCAATATCTTACTCCCTGCATAGATTCAGGGATTTTCGGATGTGGCGGTGTCGTAGCTTCAAAGAGTTAATACTCAATCGACTTTAGGTGAGCCCATGTACCTCTTGAAATCGCTGTGGGCTGAATATATCCCGGAGTAGTAACAACGAATGCCCAGGTCTGGGACATGTTTTCGCTGGTTTCATCGTGACCGTACAATCCGTTTCCACCGGAGAACGTTTCGGTACCCTCAGTGAAATCGATCCTGGTGAATGACTGGCCGTTCGGATGAGGACCTCCTGATATTCTATCCTGCAATAATGGATCGGTATCATTGTAGTATGTGGATT
>DAOWFD010000245.1 GCA_030638185.1 Candidatus Aegiribacteria sp. | reverse complement strand
TATACCCTCCATGTAAACCACAGGAAAGAAAACGATCAGGGTGGTCAGAGTACTTGCCGTAATAGCCTTGCCAACTTCAGATGTACCGGATTTTGCGCCGCTGATCGCATCTTCACCCTCTTCTCTCCGCCTGAAGATGGCCTCCAGAACAACAACCGCGTTATCAACAAGCAACCCGGTTCCAAGCGCAAGACCTCCGAGTGACATGATGTTCAGTGAAACACCTGATATGAACAGGAAGAAAAGCGCGATTGCGATACTCAGAGGAAGTGAAAGACCCAGGACCAGGGGGCTTCTCCAGTCCCTCAGGAAGAAAAAGAGAACCCCGAACGCGAGAAGGCCGCCAAGAAGGAGAGCTTCGATCACCTCACCGATTGAATCCTCAATGAATTCAGCATCGTTCTGGATAACCTCAAGCTGCAGGGCTTCGTATTCATTATTGAGCTCCGCAACAAGCTTTTCAACTTCCCGGGCAACCTCAACGGTATTGGCTTCAGCCATTTTTCTGACGCGAATGATAAGGCAGCGTTCTCCGTTGAAACTGGCCCATTCGGTAACCGGCTTCTCGCCGAGGGATACCTCAGCCACGTCGCGCAGCAGCAGTGGTGTGGTTTCCCTGATGCCGATCACCGTATTCTCAACATCGGAAAGGGTGGAAAACTCACCCTCAAGCGAAAGGAAATATTCCCTCTGGCCATCGCGGACAAGCCCTCCGGACATGGACACGTTAGCCCCCCGGAGAGCCAGAGCTATAAACTGGGGGTCAAGATTCAGCTCTTCAACTACACCTTCCCTGAGCCGCACGAATACAGCCGCTTCAGCTTCTCCCTGTATTTCACAGCCAGCTACGCCTTCGGCCTGATCGATCCTGGTGGTGACAAGTCTCCTGGCGAAATCAGTGACTTCAGTCCAGTCGCTGGATTCCATGGTCATGAGGATCTCCATGAAGGGTCTTCTTGAAGGATCGTAATCTACAATGGTCGGCCTGCCGGCTTCATCGGGAAGGGACCATCCGGCCACATCAAGCTTCTCCCTGACTTCCAACCGGGTGAAGTCCATTCTGGCGCCCCAGTCGAACTCCAGTGTGATCCTGCTTCTGTCACCGTAGGACCGAGAGCTGTAGCTCCTCAGTCCCCGGACTCCAGCTACAGCGTTTTCAAGTGGATCGGTAACGAGACGTTCAACCTCGTACGGGCTGGATGATGGATAGGTGGTTTCAATGGTAAGTCTTGGATACTCGACCGATGGTAGAAGATCCACCGGCATCTTCATCACTGCGACTGTTCCGAGAAGGGCAGCAACTATAGAGAGTACTGTTACGGCTACCGGTCTGGAAACGGCATTACTGGTTAACTTCACCGGGATAACCCCCCGTTCATTCTGATATTTTATCGGTTAAAAATACTAAATGAAACCGAAAATCGCAATTTTTCCGGCGATATGCAATTGTATATAATTAATTACCAATGACTTGTATGTCCTTTGTGTGTGTATAGAGTCTCATTTGTCGAATAATTACTGTACAGAAGTAGAGCATGCCCTCATGCTTTATCCCGGCACTCATGATGTGTTCCACATTCAGGAGAGAAAATTCTAGAAGTGTACGTGACGGCTTTTCCTGATTCCATGTACATCCATGTCGAGATAAACGAACATGGAATAGTAACCTGGGAACCCTGGCCGAAAGACTATCCCAGGCTTTACCGACTCAAGTTGAAACAGGATTGGATTGTCTTTCACTCCTTCATGGTTGCTGTCCAGACGGAGTAGGCGATAGCGCTTCCGCCGAATATTCCAGTTGCTATCCAGGGCCATGCAGCGCCATCGGATGTAACGCCTAAAGCTGCAAAAATGGCTGCTATCAAGAGGAAGATAATGTCGAAGATGGTTGCTTTTGCCCATTTGCCCACAGGCGCCTCACCTGAGAGAACTTCCTGGCGGCTTGCATCCACCAGTACATTGTAATCCTTGCCAGCAAAGCTGTATACAAGCTCCCAGATGGGAACGTAAACGAGATCAACACCCTGGACATCAATAATTGTATCTATGTCGGTAATCTTTGTAGCCTTGCTCTCAGCCTTCTGCTGATGTAGTTCAATTATCCTGTTCCTGGCAGAACTCTCGGCTCTTTCCTGAATGATCTGTCCGTTGATGATGTGCTCCTGCATATTGGCTTTCTTCAACTCATCGATGGAGAAATCCATCTTACCCTCTAAAAGATTCTTGTTAGGGGCTTTTTTCGAGCCCCCGAGTCTGAAGATAAACTTTCCCCAGTCCGGAAATACACACTGCTTACCAGGTTCTATATTCCGAATTCCCCAGAATTCCGAAGTATCCTCCCTGGCGTATACGGGCCATGTGTAATCCTCGGTGATCCGCCCCTGAACAGGTTCCCAGAATGTCTTTGTCGCTTTATTTTTGCCTTCACCGACTGTTTTTGTCCTTTTCTGCATGCCGCTCCAGCGGGTATTGCCGGTGCATCGGACAATCCAGTAAGGAAGAACTCTGGCTTCCGTCTTTCTCCAGGTTACCTTGTTGGGAAGATCCTTCGATTTGTAGAAACCCTTTTTAAGCCATCCCGAGGCAATGCCGATGGCTTCATCACGCCCGACTTTGGGAGGAAGAAGAAAATGCGACTCAACTGTTACAATGTTGTCGTAACCGGCAAGCATTGTTGTCGTACCGCAGTACTCGCAGGTAATAACAGCCTCACCCTCCATATATGAGAGAGGTGCACCGCAGTTAGTGCAGTTTATCTCATGAATATCGGGTTTAGCATCGACCGCAACAGTACTCTCAACAGGTGTTTCCACAGGTTCTTCAACAGGTTCAGTACTTTTAGCGTTCTGAGGAACATCAACAGATCCTTCTATGGGTTCAGTGCCGCCGTTATTCTCTTCAGGCATCTCTATCCTTCCCTACTTGGTACAGTGCTTAATACAAATAAAAAATATTCTGCTAAGTTGAATATCTTCGATCAGGAATCCTCAGTCAGCTACCGAGACCTTTATCATCACATCGCCCTGACGGATTGCATCCACCACATCCTGACCCTCTGTAACCTTACCGAAAACGGTGTGCTTCCCGTTCAGATGAGGCTGGGGGCAATGCGTAATGAAGAACTGGCTTCCGTTGGTGCCAGGTCCGGAATTAGCCATGGACAATGAACCGGTTTCATGTTTCAGGGGGTTTCCAGCAAACTCGTCCTCAAAATTGTACCCTGGACCTCCCCTGCCCGTTCCGGTGGGGTCTCCGCCCTGTATCATGAAATTGGGAATAACCCTGTGAAAGATAATCCCGTCGTAATAGCAATCCTTAGCAAGACAGATGAAATTGTTCACTGTCTTCGGGGCGTACTCAGGAAAGAGTTCCAGCTCTATCGCGCCTTGATCAGTTTCAATTTTAACTGAATAGGTTCTGTTCTTATCTATCTTCATCTCGTGTGGTGCGCTGTACTTTTCTGCCATTATGTCCCTTTCTGCTGTTAATTCCAAAACTGTGAATTCTGAATATACAGCAGATGCAGACAATGGCACAGCGGGATTCAGCGGGTAATATTGTGAGCAATTACAACTCCGTCGGCATATCTGTCAACCGTAAAGAGTTGTCCTCCGTGCATCAGCGCAATACCTACAGTGCCATTCAGTGCCCAGCTGTCCAGGTACTCTCCGTCCTTGCTGTACCTGTGGATTACCGTTGTCATCTGCGGCTCACCACCATCGGAAAGCCTGCCACCCTCCTCCGTGAACATTGGAAGGATAACGTTCACCATGCCATCGGGGCCGATGAAGATATCCCTGCAAAGAACCATGAATCCTCCGCTCTGCAGATCATTTACCATTTCCCCCTGTGGGAAAACGGTCTCCGAGAACAGCTCGGTTGAACCGGTCACAGGGTCAATTTTCCAGATTCCGGAAAGGAACCTGGATATCACCAGAACGCTTCCATCCCGAGCCATCACACCATGGAGGTGTCTGTTAGCGTAGCTCAGATACTTTATCTCTTCGGGCAGTTCACCACATGCAGCAATAAACTCACCGCTAATATCGTACATGTTAAGCGGTTTTTCCTCGGCAAGACTGAGTGCAAAAAGAGTGTCGCCTTTCCACGTCACATCGAAAGGACACTGAATAGATATATCGGTAATGAACTCACCTGAATGGCTAAGCAGTGAAATTCTGTTGTTGGACATATCGCATACGGCTATCCTTGAAGAGCCTGCCGCTACTTCACCTATACCATTGAAGTGTCCGGGTCCCTCCCCCGGTTCGCCAACCTTCCAGAGCCGTTCCCCGGTCGTGAGGGAAACTGCCACCAGGGCTTGATCCGCAGGATCACTGATGTACATTGTATCTCCTCTGAAGGAAAATCCTTCAACATTGTAGAACGGCGGCATCTCTTGCCCCCCGTAAACCTCAGCTTCACTCAGTTGAAAACGGTGGCTTCCATCCTCCCAGAATCCTTCACCGCTCTCCTCCGCCCACGAGACCCATTGGGCAAGTGTATCGGGTTGTTCTACTGCTGTTTCAGTTTCAAGGGTTTCCGTTTCCGGAGCAGGATTCTTCCCGCACGCAAAGCTCATTACTGAAAGAAAAATCGATATGGATACTCCGGTAATCATCTTCATATTAAAGACCTCCAGGTCTGTTCTATATTGAAAAGGTCATATTCTCGACCAATGCGATTATAACCACAGGTAAATTGAATGAGGATATACCAGCAACCGCTGTACAAAGAGCAGCAGGAAAACAAGCATTGGGAACGCTGCCCTTCTCTGGAACCAGATTTCCCTGGCTCTCATCGGTTTGAGATCCCAGATCCCGCAGAGGGGTTTAAGAATGTACCACAGTAAAGCGAAGAATATCGCAAAATCTATAAGTAACCGACCGTTTTTCCCAAGAGAGCAAAAGAACCTCATTTCCGCCCACCAGCCAAATACTTTCCGAACAATCTGCTGAATAACCAGTGTAAAGGTTCCAAATTGCCATACACATAATACCATGGCCAGAAGCATGAGTCTTATCGACCAGCTTTCCCGACCTGCCAGACCCAGCATGAATCCACATATCTGGACGAAAATGATGAATCCCATCAGGTAAAGTATACCAACTCTCCAATAGACGAATATCATACCCAGAACAGATCCATCTGATATTCGAAGATCGTTTACAATAGACCCCATCATGAACAAGATCGTTAGAACAGCTACCCGTGGTATGACCTTGTACCTGAAAAGGCTCCAACGACTGATTGGAAGTGAAAGAAGATACTCCGTTGCCCCATCCCTCTCTTCAGCCTTGAACATATTGTAAGCCAGGTAGAATGCAGTTATCAGGATGAACAGATCCAACCCGTTGGACAAGTACTCCATAAAAGTGAGGCCGGTACTGTAGACTGCCTGGTCCGTCAGATACAGCAGCGGAATCAGAATGAAGAATGCCATAATGAAAATCGTCTGCCTGAGTGTTTCCCGCAATTCTCTAACCCACATATCTTACCTTCCAACTAATTGCAGTGAAGACTGTAAATTCCATCATGATGAAAACAGGTATACAACTGGAAATGCAAGGACGATCAGCGGTACTATCGCCATCTTTGCAAGTGATAGTTCCCTACCTCGAACTGGCTTAAGATCCCAGGTTCTGTACATGGGAACCAATATCAACGCGAGAAGCGAGAATTCCACAAGAATGTACGGCAGTGAGGTAGCAAAGGTACTATTGTCCCATGAGATTAACATGGGTTGCATACTGTTAATAATGAAAACGCAGATCGTCATAACGAACAGCATCAGTCTTGCTATCCAGCTCTTTCGACCGACTATTCCGAGTGTAAAACCGCAAACCTGAGAGAAAATAACGAAAGCCAACAGCCCGGTCAGGTTGTAGAACCAGAGATAACCGCTGCCGAGACTTGATATAAGGAGATTCAGTGCAAGAAGGACTGCCACCCGCGGGACAGTCTTACAGATCAGCAGTTTCCAGCGGCTGATTGGCAAAGACAGAATGTATTCAACTGCGTTATCCTTCTCCTCCGGTCTGAACATGTTGTAAGCCAGGTATCCGACCGCTATCATCCAGAGAAGTGCGAAGCCACCCGCCATGTATTCAGGGAAGGTAACACCTGTTTTGTATAAGGAGCTATCAATAAGATAGACCAGCGGCATTACCGCCAGAAAGGCCATGATGAAGCCCGTCTGTTTCAGGGTGTCTTTGAACTCCTTAAGAAACACCGTACTCGCCTCCCATGAAAGCTGTCATTATCTCCGTAAGGTCCATTTCCCTGATGTCTGCATCGGCGATATCTCCTATACTCTTTTCGAACGGATAAACGATGTGGTGTTTCTTACCCATTACATCTTCGGTAAGCAGTACGTGATATTCAGGTGATATTTCCTCCGCGATCACCCTTCTTGTCTTTGCCTTCAGATCATCTA
>DAOWFD010000333.1 GCA_030638185.1 Candidatus Aegiribacteria sp. | reverse complement strand
TTTTTCAAGTTCCGAAAGGAGATTGTCCACAGATTTCTCTCCCATTCTCTCCAGTGATGCAAGTTGCGGCTGGGTAAGACGGTACAGGTCCGAGACATCCTTAACCATACCTTTGTCAACGAGCTGCTCCGCCAGTTTACTGCCAAGACCCTCAATATCAAGGGCATCCCTGGAACCCCAGTGGAAAAGGCTCTCCCTGAGCTTTGCCGGGCAGGATGGATTCATGCACCTGTGGGCAGAGGCATCCTCTTCCCTGGCAACAGGCCCTTTGCAAACTGGACAGTTCCGGGGAAACTCGAACCGTTTCCCTCTTTCTCCCTTCGGTCTTCCAAGAGATCTTACCACCTCAGGTATCACGTCTCCCGCTCTTCTTACAATTACCGTGTCTCCCGGCCTGACATCCTTTTTTGCAAGCTCATCCTCATTATGAAGAGTTGCGCTGGAAACTGTCACACCACCGACAAAGACCGGCTCCAGCCTTGCCACAGGTGTCAGCTTTCCTGTTCTTCCTACCTGGATCTCTATATCAATAAGCTGTGTCACTGCTTCCTCAGCTCTGAATTTCCAGGCAGTTGCCCACCTGGGAAATCTGGAAAGAGTTCCCATCCTTTCCTGAAGAGAAGCTTCGTTGAGCTTGATAACAACACCGTCTATCTCCCAGGGCAGTTTATCCCGGTTCTCTTCAAGTCTGTGATAGGCTTTCTCAACTTCATCAACACCCCTGCAGACAGAGTTTTTGGGATTCACGGGAATACCGAGTCCGTCGAGGAAATCGAAAAGAGAATGCTGTGATGCTATTCCCTCGGGCCAGCGGGCAGTTCCGTAGGCAATGAAGCAAAGAGGTCTGGACGCGGTTATCCTGCTGTCGAGCTGTCTCAGTGACCCGGAGGCGGCGTTCCGCGGATTGACAAACGGCTCCAGCCCCTGGGATTTTCTCTCTCTGTTCATCCTTTGGAAATCATTCTTTTTGAATATCACTTCACCTCTTACAACAAGACTACCGGAGAGATCGCAGCTGAGCTTCAGCGGTATGGACCGCAGAGTCCTGGCATTGGGAGTCACATTTTCCCCTTCGCTGGAGTCCCCCCGCGTTCCCGCTCTGGCAAGAACTCCGTTCTCGTATATGAGGGCAACGGCAAGGCCGTCCAGCTTCGGTTCAACGGAATAGACAGGGTCCGTATCAAGCTCCAATTCCCTCCTGATACGACTGTTGAACTCACTGAATTCTTCAGCTGAAAAAACGTTATCCAGACTCAGCATGGGGGGATCCCAGAGGATGGAGGGAAAACTGGAGAGCGGTTGAGACCCTACCCTGAGAGTGGGGGAGTCATCAGTTTCAAGTTCGGGCCATCTGGATTCAAGCTCTCTGAGCCTCCGCAAGAGGGCATCATATTCACCGTCGGATATTTTAGTCCGGTTTTCAGTGTAATAAAGCCTGTTGTGATAACGTATCAGTTCCCTGAGATTTTCCACCTCTGCCCTGGTATTGTCAGGAATCATTCAGAGCCTCCATGCGTAAACCGATTTCCAGATTGAGGAAACCCTTATCATCCGCATTACCTGAAATATAAAATGCCGTTCCCTGATGAACACTCTCGTAACCGCTTTCGGACCTGTTCACCGAATCCAGCGGCGTAATCCATACGTCCGCTTCGCAGTTCACTTCAATAACCGTTTTAACTTTTCTCCAGCAGTCGAGAACTTCTATCAGCTTTCCGTGGAATTCACCCGCGTAGGACATAAGGTGTCTTCCTCCCGAATCGACCATGTAGTAACGGTCAGGAGACTCTCCTGTCATCAGGTTAAGACATATTTCCATCCCGACCCTATCGAAGGGATCGATGGAATACTCCGAGCTGGTTTTGATCATAGGCATTTTCAACTCAGCGGTCATTCTCTTCTTAATCCTGAGCTTTCCCTCTACGAATTCCCCTGAAAAATACACAGTAGAATCCCTGATTGACATGGAAGAGGACAGAGCGGGTTTCTGGAAATGAGTTATCCCCCGGTCACTCCGTTTCCAGCTGTTCAAATTCATGGAAGAGGGCATTGCAATATCTGAGAAGCACATCCTTCTCCACCTGTCGATCGATACCTTCCCGGCAAGTCCTTCCTGCTTGGATGCCATACCATCGTGGATTGTTTTCGCTTCACCGGAAGGCCCCGTTCCGGGTAACGACTTATGATATTCCTCCAGCTGTCTGCTGAGAACATGACCCAGTGGTACAGGTTCTCCACCCGTATGCAGGAAGGTCATTTCACTTACAGTCAACCCGTAATCAGGATGGATGAGCAGCGACTGTGTTTCAGAAACAATTACAATTTCATCGTAACCATCCGCATTTATGTCCACTGTCTTAATGAGCGGATAACCATGAATGGTATTAAGCGCATCCCGTTCAGCCCTGTGAAGTTCCTTCCATACAGCCTCTCTGAGGTGGGGAAGGTATATGCCGCCGAACACACCGTGCCAGAAAGCACAATTACACTGGCTTCTCCAGAAATGGTGCAGCGCTTCCTTATTCTCCGACTCCCGTACGAGAGCTTCCGCGGAGAGTATTCTGCCCTGGAGTTCTTTTGACTCGGGGTATACGGATAAAAAATTACGCCAGAATCCTCCGGAGAGGAATACATCCACAGCGCCGGATCTCACCTGTGTACCGAGCTGCTCCCGCAGCTCATCAAACTCATCCCTCTGACGACCGTGCAGTGTCCATTCGCCCATTTCGGTATAGCTTGAAGCGGGAATATAGAAAGGTCCCGCAGCTTCGGTTCGGGCAGCCTCTGAAGGAAGCGAGAAATCAAGCCAGTCAGCTGATTCCACTTCACTGAAAAAACGATCAAGCCAGAGGTCTTCGTAACAGAGTTTACGGGTTCCGGGCCAGACACCGAATTTTTCTCCGTCGTCTCCGTAGAATACCATGCTTGCTCCGGAATCATGCATCTCCCTGAGCTTCTCCATGACACTTTCAACTGGAGAGAAGGGAATTCGGTATCTTAACTCTCGATTGCTACCAAGCAGTCTCAGGATAGTGCCTGAATCTTCTGTAATGCAGGGGCGAAACAGGTCCATCCCTGAGACACCGGCTCTTTTGAGATGAATATCGTCAACAACAGCCCATGATACATCGGCCTCGCTGAGAATCGATGGAAGCTGCGGCTCCCAGACCCTCTCGGTCAGCCAGAGCCCTTCAGGTTTTCTACCTGAAATCTGTGCAAGGCAGTCCGAATAGTCCTTTATCTGTTGAACGATATCGAACCTTCTGAATATTGTAAGAATGGGTTCGTATCGACCGCTGGTAAGTAATTCCATTCTGCCTCTCCGGCAGAGTTCACCCGTTCTCTCAATGTACTCGGGATGATTGAGGGCAAACCACTCCAGAAGTGTTCCTGAGATATGAATACCGCTGCTTACCCCGTGATGGTTTTCAAGGGTTTCCATCATCGGCAGGTAGCAATCCTTATACGCTGAATCCATGACATGGTCGAAATTTCCCACCGGCTGATGATTATGCAGGCAGAAGCATATCTTCATAAGAAACACTTTTCCGGGATCGATACGGTGAAGTTACAGGTCATTCGGTTCGTTATTGATATGTCTGTAAACGATATCAGCCGGAAGAATATCGTCGGGATCGATATCGACCGCCAGGATACTCTCTGTAGTAGCGGATATGTCACCCGTGTATAAACCCTCCGTAGAACCGTGGGAGAGGTCCAGGTCAATGAAACCTGTTCCGGTAACTGCGCGGATTTCATCAAGTATCGAGCCAAGGGGGAAATCCTGCCCGGGCTGGAACTGCTCTACCCGGAGGTATAGTGTGCCGGAGGAATCCATCCAGGAGATCTCCAACTGCGGCACTCCGGAACTGTACAGCCACTGGAAGAACATCTCCCCGTATCCACTGCTTTCCGGTATTCCCATAGCTGAAAACAACCTGCCGAAGGAATCACCGGAATGGCGCAGATTACGAAGTGCCCTTGGAATAGCTCTTTCAAAGGCGGGGATCTCATGGATGAGAAACTCTATGACAATCGGAGCTTTTCCGAATATCACAGGATCATGAAGGGGAGATTCGTTCAATTGTGGATCTGCGATGGCGTATTCGGTTCCTCCGTTCATCTCCGTAGAGTACAGGTAATATTTTCTGAAAGCCTCACGCAGCTGATTTGAGGCCGATTCATCACCTGAAAGCGCAAATCTGTATACAGACCATGCCGCAAGCACATCCCTGAGATTCTCCGAAAGGAATGTACTCCCCGCCAGGAAAGCCTTTGCTGCTTCAAATACTATGGATGTGGCAGGAACAGCTGTACCCCGGACAAGAGAATCAGACCACGTTTCATATCCTCTGACGGAGGCAAGCATATCCGTTGAAAGGAAAACACATCCCGGACCGGTGATAAAAACGGGGACATCCAGGCTTCTTACAACAACGATATCAAGCCTTGCTCCATCGTAACCCATGTTCCGCCAGAGCACTTCGGCAATATCATCCGCGAGATCTCTCATTTCCAATGCCGTCGAATCGGATTCAAGACAGATATACCAGCTTCTGCCATCGGCAATCGCATTTTCCGTGAAACCACCGGTCGCCCAGGAAAGTGGGCCATTGATCCCCTCTATCGGGGAAACATAGGATACGGTAAGGAAAGAATCGTAAACGTTCCTTGAGACTTCCTGAAGAGGCGCAAAGACTTCGTAACCCATGTCAGGTACTGAAATATCGAAAGTATAAGCAGATGGGATACCGCAGCCAGGATAGAACCACATACCGCTCTGGAAGGATGTTGATGGATTAATCTGGAGCCCTTCTTCCGTAATCCTGTCCGTGGAGGATGATATGAACCCGTTCCAGCTTCCGGAATATAGACCTGAGAAAATTCTGGTGGAATCAGCGATACATAGTACCGAATCCCCTGAGTTCTCAGTAGATCCGGAAAGGGCTTCAAAACATGTTCCATTATCGCAGTATGGGAGGTACATAGTCATCTGACTGTCGGATTGAGTTGGTCGGAAATCAATTGTCAAAGAATCCAGTACATACATTTCCCTACCCATAGGATCAACAGACAGTTTAATTCTGTGTCTGACTTCGGGAGGCACAGCTATATCCGCATTGACTTCTTCCACAATCTCACTTCTGACCCGGTCAGAAAGGTATACAGAACGGGAAAGACCGTTGGTCGGTTCGACTATCTCCGCAGTACTCAATATTCCTGTGAAGGATGTCAGAAGATTATTAAGCGAAGTATTTCCTGATTTTACCTGAAGAACCGCCAACTCGCCGCTGCCTCTGTTCCATACCCTTTCCACTACACTTGAATCGCCTTTGACATAAACAACGGCAGTAAAGCCGGGTATCTCCGCATATGGTTTGACATAGTTCGTATCAAGATTCAGAATATCGTTTCCGGACAGGAATTCCATTCTGTCTCCGGGAGTTGAACCACAACCTGGAACCAGCATCGCGGTTATGGATGATCTACAATTCTCAGAGGATACTCTCAATTCCACTGGCATCTCGTTACGGTATACGAGGGAATCCTCAAGTTCCTCTGACGAAAGTGTTAATTCAATGTTTATGCCCTTATCGGCATAAATGGAAATGGTTTCGTCATACTGGGGATCAACAGCTTCCCTGCCGTCTCCGCATGAGATAGATATAGCAGCAATGGAAACGGACACAAGGAACCGTACTGAATTCATCCGCGCCTCCCGTTATTTACCGCCAGTTAGATTTAATAATCACATTGGAACCGCTTCAAGTACACCTGAATATATGACCATGCGAACCACATTGCGCAAACATCTGTGTTGACGATGACGATCATTTTTTGCACATTTGCCCGGATGGAGGAAAAAATATGGGAATTATGAATCTACTGACCGCTGATCTCTTTCTCACAACTGAACTCACTTTAAAAGATTACGCCGTAACGGGATTCTTCGGTATAGCTTCTTTTCTTCTTTTCATTTTCCTTCAACTTCTGGGAGCGAAACTTTTTGTAAAGATCAATGAATCGAGCCTGAAGGGCCCCAGAGTTTTCGTACTGGTGCTTCTTGTCCTCGGTCTTGCGGGAGCGGTTTTCAGCTGTTTCACTGAAAACAGCGAAGCTTCTCTTGTTCTGGGTTTTACCGCCGGTCTATTGATATGGACTGCTTTATGCGATATACCTGAACAGATGCACTGGATATCCCCTTTAAGCAGAAAAGCGGTCCTGATTTTTCTACCCCTGATCCTCCTATGGGCTGCCGCTATCCTTTTTCTAAGTGATATTCCCGCTGCTGTTTTCGGTGCTACCGGTTATTTACTCGGTGTCTGGGGAATTCAGCTGGCCAGGGTACGGGTAATATCCAAATGGGGTCCATCATCCCTCGCGGCAACGATCCTGATACTGCTTACAGCTGCAATTGCAGGCGGTGCACTGGCTCTTGGAGTAGTACACGGGACAATATTCTCAGGAATTATCGGAGGTGTTGTATTCGCGATAGCAACATGGTCGGCTCTGGAAATAATCTGGGAACGCGGAATGGCTCAGAGGCCATGGAAAAATAATCAGTCTAAAAAATAAAGTACATCAGTCCCGCATGGATACCTGCCGGACCCTGTTTCAACTCAGTGTAGTACAGTTCATCAGGTTCAGCATTCCTGATATTCCCGGAATATTCCCGTACGGTCCAGCTGTCAGCAGCAGTACCCAGAACGCCTGAGACTCCAAACTGAAACCCGAGGTGTCCCGAAAAGAGATATTCCATCGTTGCATCGGCCACAGCAGCCACCGAAATAGCAGTTGCACTGGATGACAGAAGGTCGGATCTTACATCCTGCATAAGAAATGCAAGTTCACCACCTGCGGTGAGTCTTAGTCCAAAAGACGGGCTGCTGATTGGAATCCTTGTTCCCACCTGAAGATCGATACCGATTAAGGATGAGTGTTCAAGCCCTCCCGCGGTTACTCCGCCTCCGAAGGAAAGCCCCCATTTCGCGGTCTCTATACCGATTCTGACATTATTGCTCCACTCCGCATTGTCATCCTCAAGACCCGCTCCAGGCTTAACAGACATCATAAATCCACAGTACTCAAGAAACAGTATGGCGGGGGCTGACTGCTCTATTGCGGTTACGGTTCCTCCATCAATCAGCCGACCGGAAATGAGCCTTGCCGTTGACTGACTTCTTCGGGTTTCCATTATCTGAAGAAGCCCTCTGCTTCTTAGCTGCTCGTATTCAGAAAAACTAACCGGTATTCCTGTGGAAGAAGCAACTACAGCCATGACTGTACCTTTACTTATTCCCTGATCCCAGCCCATGGGAACTGTAAATACTTCACTGTCCGAGGCGGTAAAGGTTACCTCTATTGGAAAAAGCTCCAGTATTGCCCTTGAAGCAAGCTCTTCGGATGACAGAAATGCGAGTCTGTATCCGTCCGGAGAGTAAGGCAGGATTTCCTCTCTCTTAACTGTATTTCTTATTGTACCGATGAGATTCCCTGCTCCTGAATAGAATCTTCCGAGAACATCAACTGAAACTGTTCTGTAGGTAACCAGTGAATCGTTCCGGAATACCGTTCTATCGTTTTCTTCAGGATTTAGTATTTCCAGGGCAAGGAAAGCATCAATATCCCACTTT
>DAOWFD010000242.1 GCA_030638185.1 Candidatus Aegiribacteria sp. | reverse complement strand
TTTCCTGTCCATACGATTTTACCGTGCAGGGAAGCGAGTGCACCGTCTGAGATAATGGAAAGATCTTTTGCAGCCTCTCCCCTTCGAAGACCCGGCGAACCGGCCATTGTGACCAGTTCGCCAATATCTGTCAGAAGCAAATCTGCCTGAACTTTCATTGTGGGAGGTTAAACCTGTTCTGGGACTACAGATGCAACCTTTCTTCCACCCATTTTGTGAAATCTGATCCTGCCATCCGCTTTGGCGAATAGAGTGTCATCGTTTCCTTTTCCCACATTAATTCCAGGATGGATCCTGGTTCCACGCTGTCGTATAATGATGCTTCCGGCGGTCACCATCTCTCCGGCTGAAGTCTTTACTCCAAGTCTTCTGCCGGCACTGTCTCGGCCGTTTCTTGAGCTGCTTGATGATTTCTTATGTGCCATCTTTTGAACCTTTCAATAACTCGCTATCTGTTTACAATTACCATTGTGGTCCAGCTGGAAGCTCCAGTCAAGAATCGCGCAATGTACATTCCAGAAGGAACTTCAAAACCTTCTGCTTCTCGCAGGTTCCATACGATGCTTTCAGTTTCCGGAGAAACATCCTGAACCATAATGGAACGGCCTGTAATATCGTAAATTGACACGGTTCCTCCAACCCCCGGTTCAGGGATAGAGAAACTGCAGGATTCACGTGATGGATTGGGGAATACGGAGAATGCTCCTTCAAATCCCTCTTCTGCATCCTCTATTCCCACCTGGGAAAGGATAAAACTCACTTCCACCCTTTCCTGCGAACCCACTGAAATGTTTTCAACTGACTGTGATGTGTAACCGTCAGCGATCACTTCGACATTGTAGGTTCCGGGAAGAAGGGTTTTATGGTAGTCTCCGAGGGTTACGTCCGTTCTGCAGAACCTGAGGGATTCGGAATCGGTACTATCGAGGATACCTAATGCAAGCTGGGCGTCTATGGGGTCTCCCGATACGTTCGTGACTGTTCCCCAGATACCGTAAGTACTGTTGGTGAAAAACTCCAGTATTGCCATGTAGTGAGCGTTATCCACACCTGGCCAGTCGGATACATGCTTAATTTCATGTACTTCAATGGTGTGGTCGACTGTTCCGCATTCGCCGTAGCTCCAGTCATTAACGTCACCATTTATTACGTACCAGCTGGCTCCCGGGTAAGCAATCCAGAAACCGCCGCTGAAATAACTCAATATCCCCGGAGCGGAGGCGTAATCAATTGCCTGCTGATGAATAAGCCCCGAATCCTCAGGAAGTGGGACTTCAGTGTAGTTCCATACGGTATTAATGCATTTCTCGCCGCCATGCAGAGAAAGACCTGCTGTGAACGGGTTTATGAAATTCTCGATATCGGGCCAGTTCTGCATCGTGAGGTCTCTCAGAGCAGCTGTTTCGGATTCGCAGAACGGAGCTGATCCGCCTCCCGAGCCGGTCCACATATAGCTGAGGTTCCTATTCAGATCGATTCCATTGGCGTTTAGCCTCTGGTCATGGTAGTAACCGTCGGGATTCAGAACAGGAATTATCCAGGTTTCAGTATTATTTACAATGTATGCACACATCGAGCTTGTGGCGTAATTATCCGTCAGTACCTCGAGATAATTGAGTGTGGTGGTTGAGGATGCAGGTTCATCACCATGTATTCCCCCGTGGATTCTCATTTCGGGTTCGATTTCCTCGGTGGAGGGATTATCGGAAACGACAACAGCTACAATAGGTCTTCCCTCCTCGCTGGTGCCTATTGTAACCTTTCTGCAGATACCTGGGTGGGCGGACACGACATCATCTATCGCATCGTAAATATCCTGAAGGGATGGATATGGTACCAGGGGTTCCGTTAGAGGCACCTGAGCAGGATTAAAGCCCATATGACGGAGCATCTCCTCCTGCGCGGAATCGACGTATATCATGGCCTTTCCGCCGTGTGCCCATTCGATGAGAAACCCCTGTTCCTCAAGAATCTTAATGTCTGACATATTGATGTCTCTGAGGGTGACAGAGTAATGGGGAATCGAATAGCTGAAATTGTTCGACAGCATGGTCCTGCCTGCAAAAGAGAAAGCTGCCAAGAGAAACAGAATTAGTACAAGCTTTTTGAACATTTGAATGTATCCTCTCATGTAACGTAAATAATGCTAAGCTGTCAAAGGAATGTAATAAACGTAAATATGGTTCCCGATGGCTGTATAAGTCAAGACATCCGCGGATTTAGCACTTGCCAGAATGACCTGTAAATTTGTAGTATATAGCCTTCGGAAATCGGGGCGTGGCGCAGTTCGGTAGCGCACCTGCTTTGGGAGCAGGGGGTCGCCGGTTCAAATCCGGCCGCCCCGACCATTTCTATTTCCCGAAAATACGCCGGAGCATGCCCCATTTTTCCTTTTTCTCCTGCCCGCTCCACAGGAGATTTTGAATAGCTTTCCTGTCATCCTCTGTACCGAAGCAGATAAGACAATCATCTTCTGACAGCCTGTAATCGCCTGAGGGGCTGTAAACATAGCTTCC
>DAOWFD010000165.1 GCA_030638185.1 Candidatus Aegiribacteria sp. | reverse complement strand
TTGCGATTTGTCTGACCGGTATGACCATCATTGAGTTTTGTATAAATAAGCTGTTCTCCAACACTTTTAGCGCAGTTCAAAAAAACTGCATCAAGACAGGCCGGGTCAATATGCGGTTTGTATTTTGAAAAATCATCTCTGTACGATTCCATTATTTCCGATTGAACTTTAAAGGTTTCAAGCATCGATCCTGAGTCACTGAAAGTTTTAACACATTCAGGCATTCCTCCAATGAAGAAATATCTGCGCAATTCCTCAAGGAGCATATTTTGAACCCGTTCATCCACTGTACCCGGGTGTTTAAGAGATTCTGCGGCAAATGATTCCCCGCGAATTGTGTTGAGGTACTCATAGAATGACATAGGGTAAATTTGCATGTATTGAACTCTGCCGACCGGAATAGATATTTCTCCAAAAGCAAATTCAAGCAGGGAACCGGCGGCGATAACATGGAGCTCGGGCATGTCTTCATAAAAATATCTCAGTGCCATAATTGCCCTGGGGCAGGCCTGGATTTCATCGAGAAAGAGAAGCGTTTTTCCCGGAGTGATTGGTTTTGTCGACAATTCCAGATAACTCACTATTTTCCGGGGGTTTAATTCTCCCTCAAAAAAGATGTGAAGATTATTCATCTTCTCTAAATCGATTTTTACAAAGTTTTCAAACTCTTCAGCAAGGGTGTTTTCCACAAGCCAAGTCTTGCCAACCTGTCGCGCACCATGCAGAATCAGTGGTTTCCGCCGTTTTGACTCTTTCCATTCAAGCAGCTGTTTTTCAAGCACTCTTCTCATAATGATCTCCTCAGCCAATGATATTATTGTTGTGCTTGATGTAGAATGACAAGGGTCAATCTACATTAATGGTATAGATTGTCAAGGGTCATTAGTCACACGTGATCCAAAGTCATCTCGGTATTTAAACGGATGAGCCGTTCCAGGAGATTTAACCGGGTCGCAGAGAGAAACCCGGGGGGAAGTAATGGAGAGATACCTCGACATGGTGCTTGATACGATTCTGCTGCGGGATATTGTGCAGAGGCACGGGATAAGGAATGAACTGGCCTCGGAAGAAAAAAGGGATGCATCAGGACTGAGTGTCTGTTAGAAATTCGGGGATATAGATTTGAATGATACCTTTCCTGGATGGAAAATCTCTATCCATGGAAAGCACCATCTTCGGGTAATTGTCCTTTATGCTAAAGAGGGGGGAGAATTCCCTTTTGGCGGTATCCTCAGATGCGAGAAGATATGTAACCTGAATGTAAATGGTTTCATCTCCCCTGTGGGATATGAAGTCAATTTCCTTTCCGTCCAGCTGGCCGATGAAAACGGTATACCCTCTACGCCTTAGTTCCATGTAGATGATATTTTCGAGAAAACCGGAGATATCACCTTCCCTGTAACCGAAAAGCGCATGCCGGAAGGAAAGATCATTCAAGAATGCTTTACCGGTGTATTCAAGCTGTTTCCTGCCTCTGAGATCGTATCTTCTTACGTGATGAAAGGCGAAAGCATCAGACAGATAACGGATGAAGTCGATGATGGTGTTAACCGATGTGCTCCGGCCCAGGGAACCAAGATAATCCGCAATGCGTTTTGCGGAGAAAAGAGAGCCGATGTTGTCAGCGAGAAAGGCGAAGACGGATTCAAGAAGCGGGATGTTCCTGATGCTGTTCCGGGTGATAACATCGTTCAGAAGAACGGTATCCTTGACTGACTGTAGGTACTGGCAGATAACTTCCCACGAGAGTTGCATCGAATGAAGAGCCGGCATCCCTCCAAATCTCAGGTACAGACGAAATTCTTCCTCAAGTGAGCTGGCGCCATTACCACGGAATTCAATGAATTCCGATAGACCAAGCGGATATATCTGGAATTCCACATATCTTCCAGCGATTTTCGTTGCAAGCTCCGATGAAAGCATCTGTGCATTTGATCCTGTAATGTAAATATCAATTCCGCCCCTGGCGAGAAGAGAAGAGACGACCTCTTCCCAGCCTGTGATATCCTGTACCTCATCGAGGAACAAAGCCATACCTGTTCCCTGATCGGTAATCATACTGTGAAGCAGTATTCCATCCCGGTATTGCCGGTTTTCCATCAGTTCCATGTTGATTGATAGAATCTTCGTTTCCGGGTTGATCGATCTTACCATATCGGCGACCTGACCCAGGAAGACGCTTTTACCAACCCGGCGCATACCTGTTATGACCTTTACAACAGGAGATCCTATGAACGGTCTAATTCTATCCAGATACAAACTTCTTTTGTAATGCAAAATATTCACCATCCTCAAGATATCTTATTCTATACTGTAAGATAGTATATGTCAATGGAGAACAGCGTATTCACGTGAGATTTGATGAAGAGTTGCTTCGTCTGGATATATTATTCCATACCGTAAGATATACAATAATTCAGGATATCTTATTCTATATCAGATAAAAAGTAATGGATGCCCGGTTCCCCCACAACCAGAAGTAAGCTTTTGCATAACTCATGGAAATTATAGTGATGACTTTTTCAGTCTCTCGTATTCAGCCTTTGCCTCAGCAAGTTCAACACCGATCCTCCCACAGATCCTCAGCCTGTGATCAACTTCACTCAGCAGCGGACCGCCTCCATTGAAGGTAATGCTTCCTCCTTCAAAATCGGATACTACTCTACGTTTTTTGAGACCTTTGAATTCGAATGAAAGCAGTGTGTTATTGGATACAGACTATTTTGACATGGGATCCTCCTTGGTAGTAGTTAAGTTCTTCTGGTAGAGACGATTATGCTGCTTTGAAGGGCCTCTCTCAATACGCTGGTGAGATTTGGGGACTATGCCCGGAGACCATCGACTTCAGCCGATGGAAGAGAAATTGGTTTTTTCTCTGTGGGAATTTATCGACTTCTGCTCAGGCACATAGTCAGTGAAGATGCCATTGAATTCGAAGAACTGCTGAAGAATAAAAGAAAGTACGCCGGGAAAATCGGCTCAATAGAAAAGTTGAGAGGATACTTCAAGAACTACCTTTCGACAGGATACTATCCCTTTTTTCTTGAAGATGAATCAACCTACACTCAGAAGCTGCTCCGGATCGTAGACAAAACGATCTACGAGGATATAGTGAATCAATATGCGATAAAAACGGAGAACCTGCCGAGTTTCAAAAGAATACTGGCATGTACCGCAACAATGCCACCGGGAGAATTAAGCATAAACAGCATCTCCAGGAATATCGGTCTTGATAACAAAACTGTCGTCAGGTATTTGCACATGCTGCAGGAAACCGGGCTGCTGACTCTAATAAGTTCTGTAAAAACAGGCAGCGGTCTACTTAGACAGACTGAGAAGATCTATCTGGATAATTCGAACCTCTACGAAGCCATAACTGCCGAGATCGGTTCAAAAAGCAATACAGGTTCAATCAGGGAAATATTCTTTGTGAGTATGATCAAAAACAGCGGCCATCATGTGCATTACAGCAGGATCGGTGATTTTGAAGTAAAAGGTACGGTGTTTGAGGTTGGTGGGCGGAATAAATCTCTGAAGCAGATAGGAAAGAATCTCGATAGAGCATATCTGGTAAAGGATGATATTCTATACGGGGGAAAGCACGAGATACCTCTTTACCTTTTTGGTTTTCTTTACTGATCAGGGGAGTGGTGAGTTCTGGTGCGCAGTTCCTGGCAGCCCTGGGCACCTATCCGGCAGAATTATTATCTCAGAAGGACAACCCGGGCTGAGGCGAAGTCCCCGGATCCGCTCACAATATGGATGATGTAGATCCCGTTGCCCTGGGCATGGCCGTTCTCATCACATACGTTCCACGAGACGATATGCTGACCTTCAGCCATGGCTCCCATTTCCCGGCTGCTAACCAGTCGACCCGCTGTGCTGAAGACCTCCAGCCTTACGTTTTCCAGCCCCGGCGACTGAAGAGTCACACTGGTATTGGAGCTGAAGGGGTTGGGATAGATGCTGCTGATGGAAAGAATCTCATGAACCGGGTCGCCAGCGTCACCCACCGAGAGCGAGTAGCTATGAAGTCCAAGACTATGGTGCTCTCCACCTGCAACTTTCACGAATCCCGTGTTGGGCTCGGGGACGGTACACTGACCATGGACGTTATACCCCCAGGCCACTATCGAGCTGTCTTCTTTCAGCCCCAGGCTGTGGTACCATCCACTTGCCACGTCCACGAAATCAGTGTTGGGCGCAGGGACAGTGCACTGACCTTCGCTGTTATCCCCCCAGGCCACTATCGAGCCGTTTTCTTTCAACCCCAGGCTGTGCCAGGCTCCACATGCCACTTCCACGAATCCCGTGTTGGGTGAGGGGACATCGCATTGGCCGTTGTCATTACACCCCCAGGCCACTATCGAACTGTCTTCTTTCAGCCCCAGGTTGTAGAATAATCCACTTGCCACATCCACGAAACCGGTGTTGGGCGCGGGGACATCGCATTGGCCATAGATGTTATTCCCCCAGACCACTATCGAGCCGTCTTCTTTCAGCCCCAGGCTGTGGTAACATCCACTTGTCACAACCAAGAAATCAGTGTTGGGCTCGGGGACAGTGCACTGACCTTGGCTGTTCTCCCCCCAGGTCACAATTGAGCCGTCTTCCTTCAGACCCAGGCTGTGGTGCCATCCACCTGCTATATCCACGAAGCCAGTGTTGGGCACGGGGACAGTGCACTGACCTTGGCTGTTCTCCCCCCAGGCCACTATCGAGCTGTCTTCTTTTATCCCCAGGCTGTGGGATTTTCCAGTAGCAATAACAACGAATCCAGTGTTGGGCGCGGGGACGGTACACTGACCTTGGCCGTTATCCCCCCATGTCACTATTGAGCCGTCCCCCTGAGCGTACAAAGCTCCGGCAAGAAATACTAAAAGACCAAGACAGATATGAGATGTGAGTTTTGAGTATCCCATTATACCACTATTCCTTCTTCATAAGTGAAATCCGTTATGGCAATGAAACTGATTTCGCGCTATTGTAGATATTGTTCAGCATAATACACCACCATATCCTTAACCAATATCACTCTGTCTGACAAAAGAATAAGTAAGGCAATTCCCCATGTCAAACAAAGTCCGAATACCGGACGTTCTCTTATCACAAAAAAGGAATGTAAACGCCTATGAAACATAGGATTCCACAGGCAGTGCAACTATGCTTACTCTGTTACCTTTCAGGCCTTAAGGATCCGGAACACGCGTTTGCGGGGCCAATGGGCGGGGCAATAATGGAAACAGCTGTTCTCACGGAAATCGTTAAGACATATCTGAGTCGCGGCATTTCCCCGCAGATATACTTCTGGAGAACCCGGGCTGGGGCTGATCACCTTGATAGTCGGGATAATACTGACGGACATTCCGGGAGAAAGGCGGGCATTTCTGTTTATTCTACGGGAAACACCGGTCTTAAAAGGAATGAACTGGCTTCGGAGTAAGAAAAACATACCTCCGTTTGAGCTTCCGGAGAGGTAAGCACCGCAGCAGGAGAAAATCTCAAGCGGGTAGAATCCCACGTACATTCACACAAGTCGTACGTCTTATGTGTATAGTAATCACATAAGTCGGTTGACTTGTGTGATTGTTTTGGTATGATTGGTAATATCTACCTGGAGGTATGTCATGTACAGAAAAGCGATTGAAAGATTAAAGATCTGGAAAACCAGCGAGAGCCGGAAACCGCTTATTATTCGAGGAGCAAGGCAAACCGGGAAAACATGGCTTATGAAGGAGTTTAGCACCTCATGTTATGAACGATGCGCCTATATTAACTTTGAAAACAATCCCCGTATGAAACTGCTGTTCGAGGGAGACTTCGATATTGACCGTCTCCTGCTGGGGCTGCAGGTGGAGTCTGAATGTCCAATTGTACCCGGCGAAACACTTATCCTTTTCGATGAAGTGCAGGAAGTACCCAAAGCACTTACATCATTGAAGTACTTTCAGGAAAATGCTGCTCAACACAGCATCATTGCCGCAGGATCCATTCTGGGAGTTGCGCTGCATCCCGACGTTTCTTTCCCGGTGGGAAAAGTAGAGTTTCTGGACCTGTATCCCCTTTCCTTTCCGGAATTCCTACAAGCTACTGGCAATAACTCACTTCACGATATGATAGAGAAGCTTGACTTCAGTATGGCAGATGTATTTGCCACAAAATTGAAAGAGCTTTTAGGGCAGTACTACTTTGTTGGAGGTATGCCCGAGGTTGTGAAGAGTTTTCTGGACAAAAGGGATTTCACCGTAGTAAGAGATATTCAGAAACAGCTTCTTTATGCATACGAGCAGGATTTTTCGAAGCATGCACCCCACGCCACTGTTCCAAGAATTCGCTCTGTATGGGAAAGTCTGCCGGCGCAACTGGCCAGGGAGAACAGGAAATTTGTTTTCGGGCTTGTGAGGAAAGGCGCCAGAGCAAGGGAATACGAACTGGCCATCCAGTGGCTTTCCGATTGTGGTCTGGTTCACAGGGTGAACAGGATAACCAAACCGGGAATTCCGCTTCAAGCATACCGCGACAGTGGTGCATTCAAGCTTTATGCGCCAGATGTTGGGCTTCTCTGCGCAATGAGCGATCTTGATGTCAGGAGCGTTCTGCAGGGTAACAAACTTTTCGAAGAGTTCAAGGGTGCATTAACAGAACAGTTTG
>DAOWFD010000289.1 GCA_030638185.1 Candidatus Aegiribacteria sp. | reverse complement strand
TGGAACCGGGACTGTACAGGTATCTTCCACTTGATCATTCCATCGCCTGTCTTGGAGAACATGTGTCTCCGGAAAAGGTGATCAGCGGATGCCTCGGCCAGACTTTCTGCGGGGAGTGCGCTGTTACGTTCGTCTGGTCAGTTATCCCTTACAGAACCGAATGGAGATACGGCCCTGTTTCACACAAGATAATCGCCATTGATGCCGGGCATCTCTGCCAGAACCTGTATCTTGCCTGCACCGCAGCGGGTCTCGGCACATGCGGCATTGGAGCCTACGACCAGGAAGCGATGGATTCTCTGCTTGGATTCGATGACGAGGATGAATTCGTGATTTACATAGCTCCTGTAGGACAAAGAAAGTAAATCCCTTGAATGCACTAATCATTATTCTGACACTTGCCGGACTTCCAGATCCCTCATCGTTCACCATAGCCCTTCAGGACACACCGGATGGGCTGCTTTGCACTGACGGACGCCATGCAGGGCTCTACATTGCCGATAGTGAGGGAGAGCTTGAAATCCTCTCCCTTCAGCCCGGAGCAGGACACAATGTTATCTTTTCCGACGAAGGCTTTCTTTTTAAGGAATGTCCATCGGGAAGACCACAGAGAGTCATCAATATTACTGATGAGGGAGACAGGCTTGTACTTTTTGAGGGGGATTATTTCAGCGGACCGTTCGTATGTACACGAAGCACGTTTCTGATCGCTGAGAGAGGCAGGATTACCGAATACGGTATCCACGGAGAAGAATTGCGCAGCTGGCCTGCAGGAAGTTTCCCCGCTTGGGTAGCCTGCACGGGAGGATCTATTTTCTACACAGGAGAAACCGGCGGCCTTGGTATGCTTGATATCCTGTCAGGAGAACTTTCAGAGATATCCGGCTGCGGTCAAACAACCTTTTCAAGGATTGTAGCAGGGCCGAAGGGCATGCTGCTTGCCGAAAAATCCCAGGGGGGATTCGCCGTGCTGGATACTGCGGGAAAAGTGATTCTAGAAAACTCCACGGGATTCTTTCCTTCCTGGACAGATGAGGGAAACGTTCTCTTTTCGTACCTGGAATTTGAAGGGATGTATCCCGTATCGGGAAGTATCCTGAGCATTGATCCTTTTACAGGAACTGAATGCACCCTTGAGCAGCAGGTGGTTTCTCTGTATCCCGTTGAGCTTGAGAACGGCAGCATCATCTGGACCGATGCCGGAAATGGCAATGTTAATGGAATTAATATGACTTCTCTCCCCTGTCATCGAATGAATTTCAGCACGGACGACCCCGATGCGCATTTCGACGTTTCCTATATGCACCAGAGATGGGACACACCGGATTGGTTTAACGGAAGCTGGTCATGCGGTCCTACTTCATGCATGATGGCAGTGCAGTACTACATGATGCTTACTCCAGACTCCATCTGGGCTTCTTATCCCTCCCCCGGCCACTGGAGCATGTGGGGAAATTACATTCCGGTGGAGTATACCTTCCTTGGTTATTTATATGATGAACTGGGTGAGAGCCCGGGAGGTGTGATGGTTCCAGGTGCCCACGGGTTCATCTGCCCCAACGGCAGTGCCGTGTGGAACAACATGGTTGTTTTTCTCAACCGGCATGAGGTAAGCTCAGCATGGGCGGGAACTTCATGGTCAACCCTCACAGGACAGATAGACAGTAATTATCCCGTAGTATGTTCAAGCACCGTTCTGGGGTATGGCCACATAATCCTTCTCAACGGGTACTACTCCAATCATACCGTTGTGGTGAACGATCCCTTCGGAGATGCAAATGAAAGCGGTTGGGGCAGTTACTATAACGGAAAGGATGTTCTGTACGACTGGCCGGGTTACAACAATGGCCATGTGCAGATAGGAGTAAGCCAGCTCTTCTACGCCCAGGCCGGGGTACCGTCTGATCCGGACACTCTGGTAGACGATCGCTGCAGAGGTTTTTACAGGTACGCCGATTGCAGGTTCTGGCACCTTGCGGGAAGCGGATATAACGGCAATGCCTGGTGGACATATTCAACGGGAGCTCTCCCTGACACATGCATTGCCGAATGGTACCCGGCACTGCCCTTCGAGGGAGACTACGATGTATACGTTTACATACCACCGGCCTATGCCTCGGCAACAGGGATATACAAACTGCAGACATCTGCAGGAATGGAAGAGATCAACCTTGACCAGGGGAGTTACAGCGAACAGTGGGCTCTCCTGGGAACATTTGATCTCGATTACGATTCTTATCTGAAACTTGGCGACTACACCGGAACCGGCGGGCAGTACATAGCATTCGACGCTGCCCTTTTCAGGCCGAACGGAACCGGAGTAAGTCGTGAGGAATCAGTCAGCCAGTCACAGGATCTTCGCTTATGGCCGAATCCATGCGGGGAACTTGTCTCAATACTCCTTCCATCGACTAATGAAGGAGTTTTGATAGAAGTGTACGATACTTCAGGCAGGATGGTTTTAAATACAGCTGCATTCGAATACACTGAAACCATACAGCTTGATATATCATCTTTCGCAGCAGGGCTTTACCTGCTTCGAATCAGCGTGTTCGGAACGGGCGATTCAACATTCTCCAGGCTTCTCACGGTCTGCAGATAGTCCGGAAACGGGCTTTGAGATATTCAACTGTGAAAAAGACTAAAATTTCTGCCGCGGAACGGACAGGTCTTCTTGGGACCCAGTCTATCGGCAGGCTTCTTATAAGGCTTTCGGGTCCCGCCATAACCGGCATGCTGGTTCAATCCATGTACAACCTCGTGGATACCATTTTTGTAGGCAAGGGAGTAGGGACGCTGGCTCTTGCAGCCCTTGCTGTCTGCTTCCCAATCCAGATTCTACTGCTTGCCGTGGGCAAGACAGCTGGCATAGGAGCTGCATCCATAATATCCAGGATGCTGGGGGCTGGCAGAGAAAAAGAGGCCGGAAAAATTGCCGGTGGCTCTTTCTTTCTGGTCGCCTTTCTCGGGTTCTTCATCTCTCTATCCGGTCTGATATTTCTTGACCCTCTACTCAAGTTGTTCGGTGCCAGCAGCAGTATACTCCCATACGCAAGGGACTACCTCTCCATTATTTTCCTTGGAGGAACCTTCTTCACCGTAACTGTCTGCTCCAACAATATCGCAAGGTCAGAAGGCAACGCCAGGGTAGCCATGATAAGCATGTTCGTTGGGGCGGGAATCAATATTATCCTGGATCCAATTTTCATCTTCGCCCTGAACATGGGAATAAAAGGCGCTGCCATTGCTACGGTCATAGGCCAGCTTTCTGCATTTGCCTGGATTACAAGGTATTTCTTCACGGGCAGGAGCCATCTGAAATTCGACTGGAAGCATCTTGTCCCGAAATTACACCAATCCCTGAAAGTACTACAGATAGGCTCTCCTTCCTTTGCGAGGATAGCAGGAAGAAGTCTCATGGCTATCGCAGTAAACAACACCATTATGCACTACGGCCATGAAATGCACCTCGCGGTACTCGGGGTAACCAACAGGATGATGATCTTCGCCCTCATGCCCCTTTTCGGCCTTGTTCAGGGGCTCCAGCCTATTATCGGCTACAATTACGGAGCCGGGGCAATTAAGAGAGTAAAAAAAGCTCTAAAGTACGCAGTTGTTTTCACAACTGCTCTTTCCGGAGCCTACTGGCTTCTTTTTGAACTGGCCCCCTCTTTCATACTGGGTCTGTTCAGCAACGACGAGAATCTTATCTCCTCCGGGGCTGGAATACTGAGAATACTTGTTCTCATGATGCCTGTTGTCGGTTTTCAGGTGATAGGGGCGGGAACCTTTCAAGCCCTTGGGAAAGCCGGCATAGCATTTGTTCTTTCCGTCTCACGGCAGATCTTCTTCCTCATCCCGCTGATGCTGCTTCTGCCCCTTGCCATATCACCGCCCCTCACAGGTGTCTGGGTCGCATTCCCGTCGGCGGACCTTCTGGCAACCTGCGTAACGGCAGTATTCTTCATCCGGGAAGTCCGGAACATGAAGTTGCCGGCTCCGTGAGGAAAAAGATTCCCATTGACTATTTTCACATATAGCAGTAAAATGTTACAGTAACATCAAATAGAGCGTATTAATATTAACCTTGGGGGTATAATGAGACAAGTACTAATCGTTCTTGTTCTGTTTGTGGCATTTGCGGGCGCCGGCGGCGTAGATAATGCGAATACAGCGGCAGACATGGTATTCTCCGAAATACTGGGAAGCAACATCACCGGCAGATCCGTCATGGTGCTGGAAAGGATCGTCACCGAAGGCTCAATCGTTGAGGCATGGCATGAAAATGTGATAGTTCCCATGGACGCGTACCTTGTCTTTATCGATGACATGGCCTACGCAAACTGGGAACATCCTTGCCGCTGGGTATTCGTCGGACTGAATGGTGAGATGGAAATCATCAGGATGACAACCCCTCCCAACTTCCTTGAATCGATGACAGTCAGCCACACCTGCCTTCCGCAGGTTGACGGAAAAGGCCAGTACGAGGAATTCCTCCTCTGGTTCGAACCCAACGTGCAGTCCACTTCGGCCAACGCCGAACATATGTACGCTCTTATCGTATCGGGCGGAGCCAGCAGCGGGTCAAACCATATCCGTTACTATGGAGATGTTCAGTTTATATACAATGTACTCGCCCATGATTACCTGCTTCCGGATGATCATATAATCGTCTGCTTCGCCGATGGGCTTAATCCTGCTCCCGATCAATCGGGCGGGATTAATTCCAACCCCGATTTCGACGATGACGGCGACAGCGACATTATTTACGATGCAACCTCGACTGGCGTTAGCACCGGCTTCAGTGATATAACTTCAATGGTGGATGCAGACGATCATCTCTTTATTTTCTTCACAGACCACGGCGGCTCCGGTAAGCTCTCTAACTCACCGCCCGAAGTCTACCTGAATCTGTGGGCCTCTCAGCAGCTGAATGATGATGATTACCAGACATACCTTGAAGGGATTACATTCGCTTCGTGCCATGCGGTCCATGAACAGTGCTACTCGGGCGGTTTTCTGGGGGAGACAATTGCCGGAACCACCGGTGATCCCAGTTCCTTCGCATCGGCAGCCAGCGGTTACGAATCGAGCTGGGCGGGAGCCACTTATCCTGAATACGATGAATACGTTTATTACTGGACCGGCGCAATGCACGGTTCCACTCCCCCCGCTACCAGTGTTCCCGGCGGAGCCCTTCCGGGTAATCCTGATATGAACGGAGATGGAAAGGTTTCCTTCTGGGAAGCATTCGACAGGGCAAAAGCCTGGGATACCTACGCTCAATCGGGAGAGGAACACCCCCAGTGGGACGATGACCCCGATTCATGCGGTGACATGTATTACCTCGGCGGACTCATTGAGGTGGGGATAGACGACACCGAGCATCCAGTTCTTCCTTCAACTGTCGGGTTTACTATTACGGGCAATCCTGTTTCATCGGTTTCAACAATCGTGTTCAATCTCGGCAACCCCGGCGAAGTCGAGATTTCAGTGTACGACATGAGCGGGCATGTAGTTAATAACCTGCTCCGCGCTGAACTTACTTCGGGACAGCATTCTGTCACCTGGAATACCGACGGGCTTGCAGCCGGAGTATACATCGTGAGGTTCGCAGCGGGCGATATCATAGAAAGCGTCAGAGCTGTTAAGTTCTGATTTTTCACTTCCTGAATAAGCAGCGGGGGGCTAATCCCCCCGCTTTTTTAATTCGGAATATGAAATCCAAGGCTCGAGCCGATGCTGAAACATGTTCTCTGACAATTATTGTAATAATATTCTTACAATCATGTTGCATTATATGCATCATAGAGTCTGAGTGTTCAACAATGACCTGCCATGGCTGGTAAATCTGGTCGTATAAAGGGGTATGAAGCTTGCGAGTACAGTCTCCGCAGGTGTTTTCGTTCATCTCACGTAAGGCCGCAACGGCCTCGGGCATACTTCCTGCAGCTTTGACATGCCTTCTTCATTCCTGGTATTGTACTTCCCTATGTGAAGATACCCAGGCTGGGCTCTTATAGCATCGATAACCTGTCAGTCAGCATGTATCTTTGGGTAATCCTGCTAACGATCCGAATTGTGCCCTTTTAGAAAGGGAGCTTACTGGCTTGAAAATCCTTTTTCATACAATTGCATTGAACAGATGTGACCTCCTGAGGCAGGCAATTGAATCAATTGATACTCAATACGACTGGGATTTATTGCTTCACTTCGTCTCAAAGGATCCGGAGATAACCGATTATCTTGGATCGGAGAGGCTAGCTCCAGACGCAAAAAGCGAGTTCATCTACAATATCGGATACAACATCGGTGTAGCCTATTGTTTCAATGAGGCGCTCTATCATGGATACGAAAAGAACGATTACAATTATGTGTTCCTTATCAACAGTGATGTTCGCTTTCACCCGGGTGACATTGACAGGATGATATCTCTCGCTGAAGAGGCTCCGGGCAAAGCACTTATTACGGTGAGAGGGCCTCATGGCAAACTTGGAGATGATTGGGAGCATTCTCATGGACTTGCCGCCTGTATATTGATGCCGGGTGCGTTCAGAGAAGTCGGATATTTTGATGAGAACATCTTCCCCGCATACCTTGAAGACTGCGACTATTTTTACAGAGTATGGCTTGCCCGTAATAATGGATTAATCAACAAGAACCCTTCTCTGCAGGATGTTAACAATCCGCTTGTCGCCTGCCTCCTGACAGGAAGGACACACCACGAGGGAAGCAGTGTGATATCTTCTGACAGAAGAATGTATAAACTGAACTTATACTTTCATAACAGAAATAATAAATATTACATCTCCAAATGGGGTGGAATAAATGATCATGAGAAGTATCAAATTCCCTTCAAAGACGTTAATGTTCTGAGAATTAATAATAAGGTCAGGACTCATCCGTACGGAAGAACATTTGACAGATCGCATGAAAGAAAATTCTACTTGATTTTCTCAAAGAACAGAGGTTTTTTCCAGCTGATGATGCTGAAGGGATACAATATTTTCAGCAGGTATTAGCTCGGAAATAATTATCATTCATTCGTTTTCTTCGCCTTTATTTCTCAGGGCGTTCCTGTAGACTCCCATCGTACACTTCGCTGTCATCTTCCAGGAATAAAATTTTGCCTGATCAAAGCCCCTGGATATGAACCGGGAACGAATATCTGTGGTATCAGTCATCGCCTTCATTGCTGATGCAATCTCAGTAGCGCTGTGTGGATCAACGAGCATTGCAGCATTTCCTGCTATTTCCGGAAGACATGATACATTTGATGTAATAACCGGGCAACCGCACTGCATGGCTTCTATTACGGGTAGACCAAATCCCTCTTCAATAGACGGGAATACGAATGCAACAGCAGATGAGTACAATTGAGCAAGATCATCATCTGATACGCCTTCTATCGTATGCACAAACCGGCCTTTAAGGTAAACGTCATTTTCTGCTTCGAAGACCTCTCTATCTTCCCGTCTTCCCGACAGGACAAGAACAAGATGATTCTCCCTGCGAATATCCTCTGGAATGAGTGAATAGGCTTCGATCAGCTTCGAAAGATTTTTTCTTGGATCAACACGACCGATGAAGAGGAAGTATGAGTTAGCGGAGAGTCCGTACTGCCCCAGGAGTTCCTCATTCGGCGCAAGCTGTCGGAACGACATGGATGCAGCATCATGAACAGGTACAATATCGAGTGAACAGGAAGGATACTTGCTGTGAAGAGTTTCAGCAACGTAGTGTGATGGAGTAATTACAGTATTGGCCTTTCTCAGCAGAACAGGAGTTCTGCAAAGGTACTGACTCTCAATATCTGAGTTTCTGTACTGTATTTGAGTTATTGGAAAGATATCATTGATCGTTGCTACGAAGAATCCCGGTAATGCCGGAGTCGCGTAAGGGTCGGTCAGATGTACAATATCCAACTTTCGCTCGTGCAACCTCCATGCAATGGAACCTGCAAGAACAGTCAACCATTTAAGACTGTTTCCCAGCATTCTTGCATGCGGAAGGCCTCCGATTATACTAACATTCGGGTATTCTCCGAAAATCTTCTGGAGTACGGTCTTTTTCGAAGAACTGAACGATGTGTAAAGTAGAAATTCATCATCCGGAAACTCGATTGCAAGAGCCCGTACCAGTTCTCGAGTATAGGTTCTGATCCCACTATGCCCGAGAATATTGGTTGCGTCAAATCCGACTCTCAATTTGCCTCCCTCAGGGTCACCTGTATAATCCGGATAACCCTTTCCGAAAGCTCGTATACAGCATCAGGTCAGTCCATCCGGCTCTTCATATAGGCTATTCCGCCACCTATTGCCCCAGCGGCTGTCAGACCCATACCCCCATACGAGCCGAAACGAAGACCTATTTGCAGCACCTGGTCGTGACCGGAGTCAAAGGTATCGACAAAATCGAGTCTGGTGGCAAGACCTACCCAGTCTTTCCAGCCGACGCAGAACTCGACAGTGTAGCCCACAAAACCATCGGGAAATGGGCTGTCGGTCAGGATCAGACCCGGAGAGAGATCGAGATTGAATTCGTTATCAAGGTGATATCTGAGATTTGCCCTGATCCCCAGCTGGCTATGCCAGCCACCGTTCCTGTAGGCACTGAAGAAGAGTGACGGGCCCAGATCAAAACTCTCGTTCAGAACGAACATCCAGCCAAGATTGGTAGTCATGTCCAGATCGCGGATGATGTTGGTGTCACTGGACTGGCTGACCGGCAGACCGAAACAGAAATCGGTTATGGGGTAGGATGTGCAGGTGCCGCTGCGGTCGTAGCGTATGCATACCTCTGCGGACACCATGGATACGATAAACAGAAGTACAATACTGAAAACCCCTGAAGAAATTTTCATTTATCCTCCTCAAATAACTTGCATCCTGATTCCCGTTATGGTCCGTTTACTGAGTAAGTAAAATATTCGTACCTGTATCAGGAATAGCTCATAAATCAGTAACGTTCTCTTTCAGGAAGCGATTATATCTATCTTTCAACATCCGGTCGATAGTTCCATAAGAATTCGTTTGAGATCGTCAGGTGCAAAATCAGTTTTCTAATAGGTGATCCATTAATTTCGTATGTTTGTTCGTATAGCAGAAAAATGTCATTCGTGTAAAGGGGAGTATAATATGAAGTATCTTATGATCTGCTTTTCGGTATTTCTCGTTCTTGTTCTAGCAGCCTGTGGAGACCGGCAGCCGGAACCTGCTGTCGATGACCCGTCTGACGGATGGACGCATTGTCATTCTGGACATGCAGACCGGGGGGTTGCATGCATTCAGCCCCGAAGGTGAGTGGCTCGGAGTAACCGCGGACATTGTCAATGAACCGATCCTCTGGATCACTCCTGCGGAGTCGAACACGTACATGGGAACCTTTAACACGTTCGACGTAGTGGACGGGCAGCTGTTCGTGACAGCGATCGTAGGCAAATTCGAATCCGATTCCAACGACCCGATTATCACCTACTGGGAGAACAGATTCTCATTAGATTTAACCGATTTCACACTCCTGGTAAACGAGTCCTACTTCGCGAACGTATTCACTTCGGACAGGGAGGGAAATATCTTCCTCGCTCGAAGAGACACTGAAGAATACAGGATCATCGGATTTGACGTGAATGGTGATGTCTTCGTCGAATTCGAACTGGACATCCCTATGGCTGAGAAGAGCGAACAGGAGATAATCGAGGAAGCGGAATTCTGGAACACCAGGGCAAGGAACATGGGGTACAATCAACCTCTGAACTACCAGCCTGATCCTTTCAGATGGAAAATCCATTCAATGGGAATCGATGACCAGCACAGACTCTGGGTAAGAAGGGGAACCTGTGATACTCCGACTTTGGACGTTTTCGATTACGAGGGAAATCACCTTTTCACTGCCGAACTACCCGGCATAACCGGGTATTCAGGCCTCCTATGGGAGGTTCATGTGGATGAGGAAGGCATACTGGCCTGGTCGCTGGACCCTCTCGACGGGTACCAGAAGCTCTACATTGTGGAGCTTGCCGAACAGCAATAGGAAGCGGGGAGTGTTGAAACTCCCCGCCTTCTCAATAAACGGTTTCTTACAGAGCTACTAAAGGATGGATTCAAGAGTCCTTACGTACTCGCCTATTGTTGGGGTGGTACCGACGATTCTGTCGATTTCAGTGCCGTCAGCTTTCGCTATTACCACACATGGGATTGCTGAAACGTTGTACTGCTGGGCGTAAGGAGCTACTTCAGGATTATCTACATCAAGCCTGAGAAGAACGAAGTTCGAAAGAACCGAGCGCATCTCCTCACTTGTGAAGTACTCTTCACCAAGGGTTACGCATGGCCCGCACCAGTCAGCGTACATATCAATGAGAAGAGGTTTTCCCGATACGGCGGCTTCCGCGCTGGCGGCATCGAAATCATCAAGAAACCAGATGAGTTCTCCAGCCGGTTCTACCGGCTGCCCTTCGGCTGTTTCATCGGCAGCGCTCTCAGAATTTCCGCACGCTCCGGTGATAAGTCCGGCAATTATCAGTACAATCAGGTACTTTTTCATTTTCTTCCTTTCATGAGCTGTTTTCGATTAGTCTGCTTCGTATATATACGGTAATATAGACTGATTGTTCCAAACGTAACAAATGGAGGCCGGATGAGACCCGTAACACCGCTTATTACAGTCGATGCAATAATCGAACTGACTGATGGGAAATTAGTACTTGTGAAGCGAAAGTATCCTCCCCTTGGATGGGCAATTCCGGGAGGATTCGTAGATCCGGGAGAAAGTCTGGCTGAGGCCGTACGCAGGGAAGCCAGGGAGGAAACCTCCCTGGATATCGAGGTGGTAAGCATTTTCCATGTCTACTCAAAGCCCTGGAGAGATCCGAGGGGAGACACGGTAAGTGTAGTGTACTACTGCAGGGCCGACGGCTGTCCCGAAGGTGGCGATGATGCCGCGGAAGCTGCTGCTTTTGCTCCGGACGATCTTCCCGATGTTATTGCCTTCGACCACAGGATGATAATTCAACAGTTTCTGCAATGGAAGAATACCGGTCTCCGGCCGTCCGTGGAAGAGTAGCAATCTTCTGGTCTTCTCCTATTCATCCGACGCAAAGATCTGAATATCCTGTTTCATTTTGCTCTTACTCGTCTGGTTTCCCGCAGTGGCAGTAGCGATCTGCTGTCCCATCAGGCTGTCCATGGGATATATGATAACCATGGAGCTTTCTTCCTTTGAGATATCGAGCAGGGCCTGTATCTGCCTTAATTTCATGGCATTGGGTTGCTGAGCAAGTAACTCCGAAGCCTCTTTCAGAGATGTGGCCACAGTCTTCTCCGCCTCTGCCTGTATCATCTTGGCTTTGGCTGCCCGTTCCGCGCGGGCGATAACCGCAAGTTCTTCGATCAATGTAGGTGGTGTTCCCACATCGGTTATGCGGACGGCCCTGACATTCACTCCGTAATCTATGGCCGCGGTGTCTATGATCTTCTTCAGATCGGCGGCGATACGGTCCGTTTCGCTGAGAAGCGGCCGAAGGTCGTTCCCGCCAATCGTACTCTTAAGAGCTTCCATGGATGCCCATTCGGTTGTTTTCCAGTAATTCTGAACATCGATTGCAGCTCTTTCCGGATTTTCTACTTCAAGTTCAACTGCAGCTGTAACATCGATGGGGATGTTGTCCTTGGTCAGCGTCTTTGTCGCCTTGACCTCATAGGTGGTTATCCGGATATCTATCGTCCTGGCAAGAGAGTATATGAAAGGAGGTACAATGATGACCCCGGGTCCCCTGGCTCCAACTGATTTCCCCAGTCTCAGAAGTACGATTCTCTGCCATTGCGGAATAACGAAGAACATCTTCGCGAAGACGTTGGCAAACCACAGCAGCACAATGGACTTTACGGCTATCCAGATGTACATGGACTCCGCTTTGGCAAGATCGGACCAGACCAGCAGAAGCCAGAGTGGTACGAGAATAATAAGCCTTACGAGGTTTCTGATGAAGCTCTGAACCGGATTTCGCCTGAACATGATTCCCCTCCCGATTAAGCAGTTCTGTAATAATTGTTTTCCTGTCGCTGTTTTATACTATCAGCGGGAAAATGTCATGTCAATTGACAGTATTCTCTTCAGTTCTGTTTGATTTGACGGTATCCGATGTTTTTAAGTATTGTAATTCTTTGCGGGAAAAACTCTTAGAGGAGGAAATATGGACTATCAGAAATTCAGTGAGAATTGGGAACAGGAATGGGGAAAATCCGAACTTGGAGCTATAAGAGCGTTTCTGATAGGTATCATCGAATACCTTGATAACCCGGAAGAGGGCAGCAGGATGATCGCACTTACCCTCCCGAAGCATTACCTGAGTAAGGACGGAGCACCGGGCAGAGAAGCCTTTCTGGAATATTTCAGCAATGATGGCGGCAACAGCGCGAAGTCCTACCTTGGTGGAACTCCGGAGAACAGCTACCGCTACGATTACGACCACCCTATGGAGATGCTTGCAAATTCAGTCAGGAACGACCGGGAATCGAAGGTATTCATCCAGAGCGGTGGAAAGGACATGCCCACACCGGTACACCTCAGGAAGAACAGCGATGGTATCTGGAAACTTTTCAATGTAAGTTCGCTTGCCACAGGAGTGAAGAAGATCACGAGCAGAGACTTCTGATCTACTAATAGAACAACCTGAGGAATGTTCCGATCAGTTCTTCTCCCTGATTCTGAACCGAGTTGCTGTGATCTATCTGTTCGAAGTTGAAACTGTAATAATCGCTGGAATCCTCAACAATCTTTATCAGCTCTCCCTGATAATAGTAAAATCGCATTTCCGGTTCTACAGGTCTTCCGGTCATGTAAACGAAGATCAGATTGCCGTAACCGTCGTACAGAAATTCCGAATACTCATGATAAGCAGCTCTATCAACTATAAGAATCGCTTTTCTCAGATTATCGGGATAGGGATTCTCCTCGGAGAACCCGAAGTAGAAAGTCAGTAATGGATGATATGTCCCTACAGCCGGGTAAGAAAGCCCTTCTGTATTTACATCAACCACTGTCTTGTATAGCTCCTCTTTTTCGATTTCTTCATTTGTCCAAGCATAGATGTCCCGAATGTACTGAATCTGTTCCTGAACTCCGGCAAAGAGACATGAGGAATAAAGAACCAGAGAGATCACAGAAAACAGTGCGGTTTTCATTTAATTCCTGAACCTTTCGTGATGGTTTATTTAAATGTCTTTCCGGATTTCACTACTTAAATCGAAGAGATAAAAGCGTAGCCTATGGAAGGGGGCGGATAAACCGCCCCCTTTTAGAAAGCACTACCTGTTGGAGAGAACCGTGAACTCAATCCTTCTGTTCATCGCTTTATTCGATGAGGAAGTATTGGGAACAACCGGCTGGTTTTCTCCAAATCCCATTGTGGTCAGCATGCGGGCAGGTACGCCCCGCTGAACAAGGAAATTGAATACCGATGCTGCTCTCTGCTCGCTGAGGGTCTGGTTGTAGCTTGTGCTACCATCCGAATCTGTATGTCCGGCTACCTGAACCGTGGCATCAGGATTGGCGTTGAGTATCTCAACCATATTGTCCAGGATATAGTAGGATTCGGGTTTGATGTTGGCGCTACCGCTGTCGAAGTAGATGTTATCGAACGAGATAACCTGTCCGACCTGCAGCTCGGGCTTAAGAACAAAGTCCACTATTGAGGTCTGGTCAGCTTCAATGACCACTATATCAGAAGAGGATTTGTACTCTTCCGCGTCGGCCCTGACAGTCCAGGTTCCTTCAGGAACATCGAAAAGGAAGATACCGTCTTCGGTGGATTCGAACGTTATGGTAGTATCGTCCAGCTCTACTGAAATGATTGCCAGCAGAGGATCGCCGTTCTCAAACTCGGTTACCGTACCGGCAATCTGACCCAGACCGGCCTGCAGTTCGAGACTGAAGTCTACAACAACATCCTGTCCCGCTTCAAGAACCACTGTAGACGATGCAGCCTTGTATCCGGCGGCGGCTACCGTTACAGGAATACTTCCTGCGGGAAGGGTAGCGGAATAGAATCCGGTTACAGGATCTGATATAACGTCCGCCACAGCAGTTCCCGGGAAGGAAACGGTGGCTTCTACGGCTTTTCCCTCTTCCGCTTCTGTGATCATACCGGATACGGTTCCTGTCGTTATTGCAGGTGCCGCTTTCAGCAGATCGCTGGAGAAGGATATGCTTCCTGAGACTCCCCAGTCCTGCGTTCCGCCGTCGGGAAGGGGAGCTCTCTGGTCTCTATCCTCAATGTCTACGCTCCCGCTCTGGTAAAGACCATGGCCGAAGTCAAAGAACTCCGGGTTGAAAGCGGTAAGACCCATGTTGAAACAGAAATCCATAATGACTCCGCCGCCGGAGAATACTCGGATTCCCGGGGTGAAGTAAGCTACATGGTTATAGCTGTCTCTGTCCAGGTACTTTTTAAGAGAATACTCAGTGTAGATAACAGCGAATGGGGTCGGGAATTCAACGGCTATTCCAAAATCCAGCGCGTTATCATCAACAGTAGAACTTACCAGCATTTCACCCGCATGCGTCCTGTGACCTGTAGTGTCGAACTGAAGCCTGTAATCATTCAAAGTTACTGTCTGCTTGTATTTGGAGAAGCCAACATTAACATGCAATTTGATCGGTGTTCCCGGCCAGATATTGACCATATCCAAAGATACCAGCCCATCTAATCCCAGGCTTGTGTGCCCGGTTGAAAGGCTGGGCTGCCGCATGGTATACATGGGGGTTCCGGCGTCGAATCTGCCGTCGTATTCCTCACACTCAACGGTCTGGTTGCTCGATGGAGCGAACGCGAACCAGTTGTCCAGCCCGAGCCAGAGGAGTTCATTGGATGGAGTAGGTGTGAAACCGGCCTTGTAACCAAGCATGATATCACCCATGCCGTGAACACCATCCCACTGGCCTATGGTTTCATCTCTTGGAGGTGTAAGGTCGAACTCGTAGTACGAGACGACGTAGCTGATTCTTGCGGCGATCTCAAGGAAACTTGTAATGCCGTAACCCAGGGCAAAGTACCCCTGAGCCAGATGCTCGGAATCCTCTACACTTATAGTAGTATCCGATGTGCTTCCCTCCGGGCGGTAATGAAGGTCGTCGTACTTGTCCGAACTGCTCCAATACCTCGAGACGATGCTGAATGCCATCTGATTGGACCCGATGGTACTGGCATCAAGAACTCTGTGGACTCCTCTGAACCCCATGATAGAGGGCATAGAGAATGCGGATCCAGCCGCAAGTAAGAGCGTCAGGATCAATATTAAACCCTTGTTTTTCATTGTACCTTCCTTTCGTACAATACTGGTTATGACTTGCACAAATACAATTATGCTATTAGAAAAGCATAAGCTGTATATGTCAACTGCTAAAAGAATGCTATCTGTCACCTGCAGAAAGCGGGAGAACTATTAAAGAAAGGATTTTTTACATGTCTGGATACAGAATTATAATTACTGTTCTTCTTTTTACCTGCAGTATTGCTCTGTCATACGATCCTCTTTATTACGATAATCTTACGGAAGCCCTCCATTCCATGCAGATCAACGGGGATGTTGCCTTCGGATATTTTATAGCAAACAATTACTGGCGGACAGATAGCCTTGGCAACAGCGAAGAATACGAATATAACACCAGCCTCGGTGTTATCAGATTCCAGTTCCTGGGCAGATATGGACTGACAAACAGTCATACTCTCTCGGTGATTATTCCCGGTTTCATTCAGCTGCAGGGTCCCGGAGATTCTACCGGCATCGGGATTGCGGATCCCTGGATTTCTCTCGACGGATGGCTTACCAGAGAACCGAGACTTTTTGTCAGGGGAGCAATCAGGATTCCCTTTAAGGGAGCTCTCGAATCGGGAGACTATTCTGAAAGCGACAGGCATTTCGCCTTTGATGGAGCCTTGACTGTAGTTAGCCCTCTCTCTGCTGGTTCAGGCATCAGTATCGAAGCAACCGGCGGGCTAAGATATTACCTCTCAGCCTGGGACATGCTCCATGCTGAAAGAGACTCGACGGAAACCAAACCTCCAGTCGAACTGAGGCTCGCCAGCTTTTTCGTTCTGCCGGTCAACCCGGAGCTCTGTCTGAGACTTGGAGCGGAACTAGCCACGCGAGGGGAAACTCAGGCCTTAATTGACAGGAATTGGACTGGCCAGAACGGCAGCGAATTCAGTCAGCGGGATCTCCGTGGAGGAATCTCCTTGAACAATGAAAGCCTTAACCTTACGATGGAAATATTCTACCGGCTCGGAGGAGAGAACACGGCCAAGGAATGGGGGTTCATGATAAGCGGAACAGGTCTTGATTTCACCGATCTGTTCAACACTTCTTCCGGTTCAAGATGAAAAAAACCCTTACAGCTGCTGCAGTAGTCCTGTTGATTATTATTGCTGTTGTGGCACGGGGTAACAGTACTGGAAAGAGACTGATCGATACAGGCAGGGGATACATCGAAAGCCTGGCTGCAGGTGAAACCGGGGAAGCTTTTTCTTTCCTTTCGGACAGCATGGCTGCTCTTCTGACGCCGGGTATCCTGGGCTATCTTGAGAGTGCCCCCGCCACAGGAAGTATTAGAACCGGAAGAGTTGATAATCGCGGGTTCAGTATTTCCATTTCTCTTGCAGAAGGCGGTTCAAGGACGTTATGGCTCAGACAAGGGTCAGATGGAAACTGGACAATAACTGGAGACACTTCTCTTGATAATGTGCTTGGTAACGCGACCGTCCTCTGTTCCTCGTACGCGAAGGAAACAGTTATTCCAGCTCTCTCCGAGGGAAGAGCCCTCGAGGGTTTTTTCTGTCCTGTAAGCGGCTCCAACTATTATATTGAAGATGGTATTCTGTTCTGCGCAGACGGTCATCTTGGAAACGGTCTCGATACCGGGGGTTCAGCCTGCAGAACACTTAGGGACAGTCTGGCTGCCGTAGTCTATGAGTATATCGACGCTGGTTACGAGTATCCGTCAAGTTTCGGGGAAATGTACGAGAAGAGCGATGGTATGTTCAGCCAGAGGGGCGGATTCCATTGCACAGACGATGGTTATTCCTATTACGAAATTACCTCAGAAGGGATATACTGCCCTTTTCACAGGGAAACATGCTTAATTGAAAATCCGGATGTTACGGAATTACCTGATTCCACTTCCAGCTACGGAATCTGAATCGGGAGAGATTTGAACAGGACCGCGGTGATCAGCACACAGGAAGACCTGGAAAAGCTTACGGATAAGCTCCGGGAAGAGAAGGTTTTTGCTCTTGATACCGAGTTTCATGGTGAGAGAAGGTACTGGCCTGATCTGTTTCTTATCCAGATAGCAGGCAGTGATGGACCCTTAGTTATAGATCCTCTGAAAATCAACGATCTATCTCCACTTGGCAGACTCTTTGAGTCCGAATCGCCTGTTAAAGTCATACACTCGGCCAGAAACGATATAGATGTTCTTATGCATCATATGAACGTGAAATTCTCTTCAGTATTCGACACCCAGCTTGCCGCAGCTTTCCTCGGGCATGAAAGACAGACAGCCCTGTTCAAGCTTGTCAAAGCTGAATGCGGCATTTACCCGAAAAAGGGACACACTCTCAGTGACTGGTCTCTCCGGCCACTGGCAAACGATCAGATCGAATACGCCCTGGATGACGTCAGATATCTGCTCGAGATATATAGGAGTCAGATTGAACAACTTAAGGCAAGAGGCCGTCTTGGATGGTACCGTGAGGAGGCAGTATCTCTCACGGATCCCTCAACATACAACAATGCAGTTCCCAAGCTGTTCAGAAAGGTCAGATCAACAGCAAAGGTAAGGAATAACAGGCTGCACGTCCTCTGGGCGCTTATCAAGTGGAGGGAGAATACGGCCAGACGAATCAACAAACCAAGGAATTTCATTGTCAGGGACCATGTACTCGGAGCAATTACGGCATTAACTCCGGTTTCGAAAAGGGCACTTTCAAGAGTGAGGGGGATTTCCAGTGGTTTCATTATAAAATGGGGTAACGAAATTCTTGAAGTAATAGCCGAAGCAGAAAACTCTCCCGATAAAGATATTCCCTGCATCCCCAGATATCATTCCAGACCCGGTATTTCGGCTCGTATGGATATACTCCGCATATTCCTGAAACAGGAATCGTGCAGACTCGGTATTTCTCCCGAACTTCTTCTTTCAAAAGACCTGATCAACTCCCTTGCGAAGAACCCGCCTGACAACGAGAAAGAGTTGTACTCTTTACCGGAGCTCACCGGCTGGCGGAAGGAAGCCCTTGGAGATGACCTCGTATCTCTACTTAAAGGGAAACTCGCCCTTAAACTGAACTTAAAAGGCAGCGCAGGACTGCATTTCATCAGGATCGAATAGTGTCTGATTTGACTCCACCTGTAATTCTTCACAGGATGAAAAGCGCTCTGAAGTCCATCGGCGTACCTGCCCCCATGGAGAAATCCCGAGAAGCTTTTCCCGTTCTTGTCTCAACCATAATAAGCCTGAGAACAAGGGATGCTGTTACAAAAATTGTTTCCAGGCAGGTTCTGAAGAAGGCTCCGGACGTCGATGCCATGATCTCAATTGACAGAACGGAGCTTGAACTGCTTCTGCGGCCTGCAGGTTTCTACAGACAGAAAGCGGGACAGATAAAGAGGATCGCTTCCATCCTCAGAAGAGATTTTGAGGGCAACGTTCCTGATAGTATGGATAGCCTGCTGAGCCTCCCCGGAGTTGGAAGAAAAACTGCCAATTTCGTGATGGGAATGGTCTTCGGTAAACCCTCAATATGTGTGGATGTCCATGTTCACAGGATTTCAAACAGATTGGGACTGGTTGATACACTGTCCCCTGCGGAAACCGAGTTCGCTCTTCAGAAGCTTTTCCCGAAAGCGGAATGGACAGGAATCAACCATATCATGGTCAGATTCGGCCAGAGGATATGCAGGCCGGCAAAGCCACTCTGCGATGAATGCCC
>DAOWFD010000351.1 GCA_030638185.1 Candidatus Aegiribacteria sp. | reverse complement strand
TGAGAATTCCAATTACTACGAAATTCTGAGTGTGCCCTGCCGGGCATCTCATGACGAGATTGAAGATGCTTACCACGATTTAGCAAGAAAACTTCATCCTGATGTAACTGGAAATGATCCAGCGCTTACAGAGATATATATGACTATCAATGAGGCTTATCACATACTTTCCAATCTTGATGAGCGCGAGAAGTATGATGAACTCATAGGAGTTGATAAAAACTCCGGTAGGCCTGATCTGAAACCGGAAACAGCTCAAGGAAAAACCGAGGCAGCCGACATGAAGCTCCTCGACGCAAAGCTGATACGTTCAATCAGGCAGGCTGAGAAACTTTGCGGTAAGGGGAATTACTGGGAGGCCACCCGAATGCTTGAAAAATACCTGAATACACATCCCGATAACCCTCGTATGAGAAGAGTACTGGCAACCGCTGCAGCTGGCATGAACAGGTTTCATGATGCAGTGAACCATATGAAAATAGTATGCAAAGTTGAGTATCATGACCCTGAAAACTATATTATGCTGGGGAAAATATATATACAGGCTGATCAGTTACTGCTTGCGGAGAGATCGATGAGTGAAGCTCTGTCCTGGAATTCTGAACATGAAGAAGCAACGCGGATGATTAAGGAAATCAGAGAACTGAAGGATGCTGAAGGATCGGTTTTCACACGAGTGCTGCGGAAAATGTCACATGCTCTCAAACGTGGGGAGGAGTAGAGTGGAATCGAACAGCGAGAAGCTTTACTATTCCATAAGTGAAGTTTGCAGCATGACCGGACTGAAACCTCATGTGCTCAGATACTGGGAGACTGCTTTTCCCATGCTCAGCCCTACTAAAAGCCAATCCGGGAACAGAGTCTATAAACCGGAAGAGATCAGATTGATCAAGCTGATAAGTCGATTGCTCTACGAGGAGCGTTACACAATCGACGGCGCAAAACAGAAGATTGAAGAGATGGGTAACTCGTCGCAACAGATGAATCTGGAGCTGGACGCTACCAGTGTTTCCGCCGCTTTGATCGATTCGATAAAGCAGGAATTAACCGATATAATCAGTACTCTTGAACGGGACCCTATGGCAGTTGACAAACAGGAGGACACAGGGTAATTATTTGCCTCCCGGTCGGGGCGTGGCGCAGTCCGGTAGCGCACTTGAATGGGGTTCAAGTGGTCGCTGGTTCGAATCCAGTCGCCCCGACCATTTTCATATCATGATTCCTATACGAGAGGGACTGCATGGGTGATGTGCTTCTTGGGTGGTTGAGCGGTATCCCGGCTGAAATACAGATGATGGTACTTTCAGCGTTTCCTCTCACTGAATTACGGGGCAGTATTCCGATAGCTTTCCTTAATGCTCATTGGATGTGGCCGTGGTGGAAGATATACCTTCTAGCTGTAGTGGGAAACATGCTGCCCGTACCTTTCATACTCTGGTTTCTTGGTCCGGTGAGCAGGTTTCTGAGCAGGTGGAAGTTCTTCGAAAGGTTTTTCAATAAACTCTTCGAGAGAGCAAGAAGAAGAGCCGGAACGAAAATAGAGAAATATGAAGCTCTGGGACTGACCCTTTTCGTGGCAATACCACTTCCTGTGACCGGAGCCTGGACAGGTTGCGTTGTAGCCTTTCTGTTTGGTATTCCGACTCGAATTGCAATTCCATCTATTGCTCTTGGTGTAGCGATTGCAGGTGCAGTAATTACGCTGATCATGTCCGGTACTCTTGCCGGTATCGGGTTTCTGGTGGGTTCCGGGTGATCCGGTGACATTGCATCATGCAGGAGTTAGTAGTAAATTTGCGTGGCTGTATTGTTGTCGGGGCGTAGCGCAGCCCGGTTAGCGCGCCTGGTTCGGGACTAGGAGGTCGGAGGTTCAAATCCTCTCGCCCCGACCAAACTTTCTTCATCACCGGATTCAACTATCTGGAAGGTCTTTATCTTTATGGCTGTCAAGCTGGTTGCTGTCATTGGTGGAGCAATCGCGGATCCTGAAGAATATTCAATCGCCAGAGAACTTGGACGTAATCTTGCCGATGAAGGTTATACCATTGTCTGCGGCGGGGGAACAGGTATTATGGAAGCCGTCTGCCGGGGCGCTCGTGAAGCAGGCGGTCATACAATTGGAATTCTTCCCGGTGTTAATCCCTCGGATGCGAATGCGTATGTAGAAACTATTCTTGTAACAGGTATGGGTACTTCGAGGAACAGGATCATTTCACTTTCCGGTCGTGTTGTTGTCGCTGTTGGCGGAATGTACGGAACACTGTCTGAAATCGCTTTTGCCCTTCAGGCTGGAAGGCCTGTTTGTGCAGTGGGAACTTGGAATGTAATTGATGGAGTGACTCCTGTGAATTCACCACGGGAAGCACTTGAATTTGTCAGAGAAAACTTTGGGGGGATCGATGCTGAGCATAACTGAAATTGGCGAACTTATACGGAATGTGCCTGATTTCCCGATTCCGGGAGTGAATTTCAAGGATATTACCACAATACTTACCCATCCCGGAGCTCTTGGCGAAACCGTGAAACATCTGGAAAACGCCTGCGAAGAATTTGAATATGACGCCATTGCCGCCATTGAATCCAGAGGATTCATATTCGGTTCGGTTATGGCGGCAGGAAAGAACCTTCCGCTTGTTCTAATTAGGAAACCAGGGAAGCTTCCAGGTGAGATGATCAGCGAAGAATACTCACTTGAATACGGTTCCAACACCCTTGAAATGCACAGGAATTCACTTCCTGCGGGAAGCAGAGTTCTTATAGTTGATGATCTCCTGGCTACCGGCGGTTCGGCGATTGCTGCAGCAACTCTTATTAGAAGAGATGGAAATACTGTTGCAGGCGCTGCTTTCGCGATTGATCTTGAATTTCTCGGAGGTGGGAAAAAACTCAGAGAAGCAGGAATTTCCTTTGCGGCACTCATCAGTATAAGCTCTGAATAGCCGTATATTTGACTGATTGAGTTTATTTTCGCATAATTCCGGGATACTGGTGCTTAAAGAAAAAGAAGTTTGTATTAACATGAAAGGGTTGATATGACGAAGTTACTGCTTGTGCTTTTAATGATCATCGGTATTGCTTTAACAGGATGTGGAGAACAGCCTGGAACTGCTGATGAAAGAGATACTGAGGGAACAGACGCAGGAGAGGTTACCGACGACGACGAGGATGGTGGCAATGGCGAAAGCGGAGCAGCTGCAGGTTCCGCAATACTTGACCTGAGCACACCGGAACTTGCTGTAGGACAGTGGATAGAGTTCGGAGCAGACGACATTCCGCAAACTGTCACAATTTCAGTGGTAGCGACTGAAGAGAATCAGGGAACCGAGTGTTACTGGGTGCAGCTGAGCGGTGAGGATTTTGTTGCTCAGATCCTTGTAGATCCAATTGGAATCAATATCGCTTTTGAAGGTTACGAAGAGATGTTCGATGATTTCATGGTTGATCCCGCAGCGTATATCCGTGAGAACATGGCTGACGCAGAGGGCATGGCCGACATGTTCGGCAACGATGAGAACATGGACAAAGCTCTTGACTTTCTGAGAGCCATCAGGATGATCAAATTCGATCAGCAGGGAATGATAATGGCCATTGATATGGCAGGTGTACCCGAGTTCCTCGAAGGAATGATGGATGATCCGGCTTTCAAGGATCAGTTCCAGCAGGGATTCACTGAAGGCTTCACCGATGAAGGCGGACAGGAAGGTCTTAACGAATTTCTTGCCGAACTTGATAACATAGAATTCGCAGTGGTTGAAACTGAAGTCGAGGTCGCAGGACAGACTGTTAAGGGAATTGAATTCTCCATTATCCACCCTGAGGGTGAGATTGTAGCAGTCATTTCTTCCGAGCTTCCTCTTGTTCCGCTTGCTTACGCCAGTGTAACAGGATTTGAAGATGATGAATCTCATTTTGTTCAGGTCAGAGGATTCGGATTCGAGGGTACCGAGAATCTTCTTCCTGGAGTACCCGCGCAGACCATTCCTGCAATGATGTTCCTTCAGGGAATGACACAGCAGATGGGCGCAGCAGGAGCTCCTCAGGGCAGAGGTATCAACTAGAGATCCCCATCAGATAATTATGAAGAACCCGGCATTCGTGCCGGGTTTCTTCATACATCGAGCGTGCCACCCACCAATAAAAGCGACATACAAATGATGTGCATGGGCTTTAAACCATAGCTTTCTTCCACTTGACATCCATTAACCATTCTCATACCATTAAAATGATGAGTGTAATTGAATGATTTTCGTTCATAAGGAGGTATGTAATGCATTTCATTCTATTAATCATGCTCATCTCAAGTCCAGTTCCTATCCACACAACAGTAGCTGACAGCTCCCTTGTCGCCTTCACAATCAATACACAGGTCTCATTCGATACAGTTTCACATAATGAGGATGATTTCATAAGGTTTATCGATATTCCGGTGACTGACAGCATCGGATGGCCGGAGGTTCCGGTCATTACATGCATGGTTGCCATTCCCGACTCTGTAGAGCCTTCCGTAAGCTGGTCATTCCATGGAGAAGAAGCTTTCTCAACATATCCTGTATATCCAGCTCCGAAGGATTCAGTGATACATGAAAGAACTCCCGAAGTTATAGAAGTATTCAAGCAGGATTCAACTGCTTATGCCAGCGATGAATGGTGGCCTGCAGATAAGATCAGTGTATCAGGAGAGATGCGCCTTTTCGACCAGCGCCTTCTTCTGATAGAGGTTTATCCGGTGAGTTTCCTGGCATCGGAGGACAGTATCAGGACTGCAGCCGGATTCAGCGTTGCTGTGAGCTTTGACAGTACCGAAGCTGACTGGAGCAGCACCGGTCTTGGCCCCTTCCAGCCCATGGTTGAGGATTCTCCCATAACAGGCTATTATCCGGTTGATCAGACTCATCCCCTGAGTCCCGAAGTATTCAGAAACTTCAACCTGATAACAGGTCCTTCCAGTGTTCCGGAGTATGTGATCCTTACAGCAGCCGGCCTTGACGGCTGGTGGATAGACAGTCTTGCCTGGCACAGGGTCGACCTCAACGGCTTTGATGTTGCGATAGTAACAACAGATGAGGTAATGACCGAGTTCGGTTCGGGATCGCTTTCGCTAACGCCTGATATCATCCGTGATTTCACGGAAGCCATGTGGGCCTGGGGGCATGGCTCCAACATCAAGCCCTCATACTTTCTGCTTGTGGGAGATCACGAAGATCCATCATATAGTGATCAGGATTGGTTCCTGCCGACGTTCCAGTTTGATGAGTTGGGACAACCTGCAAGTGATGGATATGCCAACGACGAATGGTA
>DAOWFD010000244.1 GCA_030638185.1 Candidatus Aegiribacteria sp. | reverse complement strand
TGACGCTGCTTCTCGGCAGCGACATCACCGATGACAGTATCTTGCCGGGTATCGTCATTCCCGTTTCAGACCCAGTAGGCACATTGTACATTGATATAGCGAATCATGGCCTGGAAGGTACATACGGTGGCGTGGGGGCTGCGACATGGGTAAGATCGGTTCTGAATAACATGAGCATTATCCTTGATGGAGAGGAATGGCTGATAACTGTTGTGGATTTTCGTAACGGAGACAAACTGAACGATGAACTGGGGATACCTGCCAGTCTTGATTTCACATTATTTCTATACCGCAGTTATCTGCCCACGCTGGTTGCCGCGGAGGAAGAGTTCAGGAGATTATTCCTTGAGAACACAACAGGCGAACATTTCCGGGCAGCCGAGCCGGACCCGCCGGACATCTGGATTCTTCTTGGTAAGTAGAAAAATTTACTCTTATCATTGACTTTTTATTAAAAACTTGGATATTATACTGAAAATTGTTTTCTAGGGGAGGACTAATGAGGTATTGCATCAATGGTAAAGTTGTTGATCCTATTCATGGCGCTGGAGTCATTACGGAGATATCCGATCAGATGATATCCGGTGAGATTTGTGAATGTGTTGTGATTGAGATAGTAGTAGGAAGAAAAAGAGTGATGGTACCTACGGAAAGTCTTGATGATGCTGAATTGAGACCGGTTGTTTCCAGGGAGGAACTTGATGATGCGCTTCAGGAGCTTTTCAGGGAACCGGACGAACTGCCAAAGGACTGGCGGAGAAGAATAGAGAAACTGAAGGACAGAGTCCATTCGGGGGAGCCAATAGAAGTGGCTAAAGCCATCAGAGATATTATTGCCCGGTCCATTCTGAATAAAATGAATCCATCCGAGAAACGCGTTCTCAATGAAGCAATCAATGTATTCGCCGGCGAGGTGGCCCTGGTTCAGAATATATGCAGTGATTCCGCCAGGGATCTTATTAAGCGATTTGCCCAGAAGGGTGTTCAGCAGAACGTTGAGATAAAAAAGGAAGAACAGGTAAATATCGACGTCAAGGAAATTGAAACCTCTAAGAAGAAAAAGACTTTGGATGAAGGATCGAAATCAAAAAAAAGCTCTGGAACCGGGAAATCCCGGAAGAAGTCAAGCGAGACGAATTAACGCCCTGCAGATGATGTGCCTGAATCATGCATTCCACAAAAGAACCTACTGAGCTGGAACGGGTTCTTCTGGTAAGAGCCTATATAGGTAACGAATCGGAAGAAGTTGGATCCACCCGGGAGATATTAGCTTTGATTCAGTCTGCGGGTGGTACTGTTGTTGTACAGGAATCCCAGAAGAGGAAAACACCGGACTTAAGACTGTTCATAGGCAGAGGTAAGGCTGATGAACTCAGGGAAATCGCCCTCAGGGAAAACACCAGTACGATAATCTTCGATCATAATCTGTCTTCAGGTCAGGTATCGAGACTTGAAGAAGTAACAAACTGCAAGGTGATTGACCGGACGGAACTCATACTGGCCATATTCGCCGGACAGGCTCGAACCAGGGAAGCCAAGCTACAGATAGAACTCGCTCAGCTTCGATATGCCCTGCCACGGCTTTCAGGCATGTGGCACCATTTTTCAAGACTGGGTGCAGGTATTGGAACCAGGGGTCCGGGGGAGACACAGCTTGAGATCGACCGCAGACGGGCAAGATCCAGGATATCATTCCTTGAGAAGAAGATTGAAGAGGTTGAAACCCGCTGGAAGATTGTTTCCGCAAGGCGCACGGGAATGTTCAATATTACTATTGTAGGGTATACGAATGCCGGTAAAAGCACCCTTCTCAATACTCTGTGCAATACCTGTCTTTATACTGCAGACAAGCCCTTTGCAACCCTTGATACCACTTCACGCCGCATGATACTCCCAGACGGTTCCGAAGTGCTGATATCGGATACTGTGGGTTTCATTGAAAGACTTCCCGAGACCCTTGTCGCGAGTTTTCATACAACACTTGATATAGTCAGGAAGGCAGACCTGCTGCTGGTAGCTGTTGACAGGTCAAGCCCCTCCAGAGGCAGGCATATCACTACTGTAAGAAAAACGCTCCAGCGGATAGGTGTTGAAGAATTCATACCGAGATTGACTGTCTGGACGAAATGTGACGCAGTTGATGATCTCAGGTATCCCAGGACCGGTGTTGCGGTATCAGCCTTATCAGAGTTCGGGCTGGATGCTCTACTGAATCGAATCATGAGCCACAGAGACAGATCACTTGACTGGTTTGAACTTGTACTGGAATACCGCGATAGCGCAATTCTGCACTGGCTTTACAAGAATTGCGTTGTAAGAAATGTTACAAATGGCGAAGATGCTTCCGTCAGGGTTCTTGCTGGAGCCTTAAGAGGTTATGATTCAGTAGAGGGAAAAATGGATGAAGCGAAGTTGGTAAGAAATTTTGTCAGATTGCCTGAGCCTCCTGAAACAGAGCATGCTGGATAAAGTAATAGAATATGTATGAAGATATTGACTCGGAGAAACTCAAAATGAACCTGAATGAAAGGCTTGATAGTCTTCATGACCTTTACTCGGGAGATCTGATATCGAAGAATACACTTTCCAGCCAGATTCTTGAACTTATAGCCTCGCGGGAAGCAAAAACCTTCTGGGACATCACTATGAAGAAGGATATAACTGCAAGGCGAATGCTGACCATGCTTGAAGATCCTGAACAATGGGAGAAGGATTCTTCATCACCCGAAGAGGAGAGAGAGCGGATACTCAAGGAACGTCTGACTGATTTATTCTTTTCCGTTGAAGATTCTTCTTCTGGTATTCTTGAAATACTTCTTGAAACTGCCAACCTTCCGCATTTTGAATCCGTAGTTTTCTCCCGGAACGATAAGTCATCCGGGAAGAAATCAGGAGCCAAACTCAGCGTACTGGACTGAAGACTGAGCAGATACCGGATTCTTTATCTCCAGGGGATCTGCATATGAAGTCCGGTAAGGAGATTCAGTTGAAGAAAACACTGTTCCATGTAATTGGATTACTGCTCACAGCCGCAGCCCTCTATTATCTTATAGACTCCTTTTTAAGTGGCGCTGCTGAGGCAGGCGGGTTTTCAAATCTCCTTCTCTTTGACCCCCTGCTGTTTGCCATTTCATTCCTGCTCATGGTACTGCACCTTCTTGCAGCCGCCTGGTCATGGATGCTGGTCTGCTCCGTAGCGGGTGCGAAGATCTCATTCGGGGAGGCGTTCAACGTTCATTTTCTTGCACAGGTGGGCAAGTACATTCCCGGTAAAGTTTGGGGAGCTGTCGGGAAGATAGGCCTTTCCAGAAAAATAGGCATGTCTTCTACGAAGACCGGCCATGCTCTTATACTTGAAACCCTCTTCATAGTAGCCGGATGTCTTCTGATGTCGCTGCCTGTGATCCCTCTGGCCGCCAGGCGGATTGGTCTTGGAACCACGATTAGTGTGATAATCGTAGTGGCATCGGTAGCTGTTGTGCTTTTCGCGGCACATCCCGGGGCTTTTAAAAAACTGCTTAAGATCGTTGGATCCATCACCGGCAAGGACTTCAATATCGAGGACCCGGGTTTTGCCAATATCCTGAAACTTCTGCCTGTTTACATTCTTGTTTTCCTTCTGCAGGGAGTGGCTTTTGTCTTTCTGTCAAGAAGCTTCGGAATGCATCTGCCCTTCTATCCCGGAGCTTTTCTTCTCCCTACAGCCGTAGGAATCGGATTCCTGGCGATCTTCTCACCCGGCGGCCTGGGAATCCGTGAGATTTCCCTTGTATGGCTTATAGGGATCGTTATGATTTCCATTGAACCGGGTCAGGCATCTCTGATCTCGATAGCCGCCAGATTATGGATAACACTGGGTGAAGCCCTTGCGTTTTTGATTGCTGTCGTATGGTGGGGAGCAGGCAGAAAGGAAAAAAAGCTGATATCCAGCAGCCTTCAGTCATCAGGCGAATCCTGAACAACCCGGATTTGTAGCAAGACCCCAGACCTTCACCTGAACCGCTGGAACTTGTCTGCGAAGCGAATACGGACTACAGTTCATTTCCTCCGCAGGATAACGAGGCGGGGCATCTATTATAGGGCCTCCACCCGACAAGTTGGAGATGGTCGCTCGAAGAGGACTTGTTTAACAATTCTTCCTGATAAAGTAATCAGGTTGACCTGGTATCAGATATGTCTTATGCTGATTTATATAGAGAAGTGGTATCGTATTTTCGTGTAGAAAGAGACAGGCAATAAAGAGGAGATCGGCATGTTCAATCATATCCTTGTTCCACTTGATGGTTCTCCCCTTGCCGAATGCGTAATCCCTCATGCCAGAATTGTTGCCGAGGCCCTTGGAGCCAGAATAACTCTGCTGCATGTTCTTGAGCGTTCCCACTCTCCTGATCTGAACCATACGATTAATCCCCTCGACTGGCATATCAGGAAGGCTGAGGCTCAAACTTACCTTGACAGAATGACTGCCTGTCTTGTGGAT